>JAFBAM010000090.1 GCA_019247755.1 Sphingomonas sp. | reverse complement strand
TGTTCGGCTGGGGGCAGACGCACATCGCCAGCGGCCTCGCCTCGATCCTCAACGCGACGACGCCGATCTGGGGCGTGGTGGTCGCTCACTTCCTCACCCACGACGAGCGGATGACTCCGCGCAAGATCGCCGGCGTGCTGCTCGGCTTCGGCGGCGTCGCGACGATGATCGGCCCGGCTCTTCTCGCCAACATCGGCACGAGCGGCATTGCCCAGCTCGCCTGCGTCACCGCGTCGCTCAGCTACGCCCTCGCCGCCGTGTGGGCACGCCGCTTCCGCCGCCAGGGCATTTCACCGCTCAGCGTCACCACCGGCCAGCTGACCGCGGGCGCGCTGATGATGCTGCCGATGTCGGTGTTCATCGACCGGCCTTGGGAACACGCTTTCCCGCCGCTCACGGCATGGGCCGCGATTGCTGCGCTGGCGTTGTTCTGCACCGCCTTCGGCTACGTGCTCTACTTCCGGCTGATCGAGACGTCGGGCGCGACCAACGCGCTGCTGGTGACATTGCTGGTGCCGCCGGTGGCGATCTTGCTCGGCGCGCTGTTCCTCAACGAGACGCTCGCGCCGCAGGATTTCCTCGGCCTTGGCCTGATCGCTCTGGGACTGGCGGCGATCGACGGACGGCTGCTCAGCCTGCTTTCGAAGCGCCGCCCGCTTCCGACAGCAGCTTAGCCGCCTCCGGACTGGTCCAGTCAAGTTCGCCGACGTAACGCCACACCTCCTTGCCGTTTGCGTCGTAGAGGATTGAGGTTGGCAACACCGTGTCTGGGCCCAACGCTCCGGACAGCGCCATTTTGGTGTCCTGATAAGGCTTCAGCGTCGCGATCTGATGCTCCTTCAGGAAGGCGACGACAGAGGCATGCGGCCCGGAGTCCTGGCTCACCGCGACCACGTCGATCGACTTGCCAGCCGCCAGCTTGTCCAGGATCGGCAGCTCCTTGACGCAAGGCGCGCACCATGTCGCCCAGAGATTGACCAGCATCGGCTTGCCCTTCAGCGCGGCGAGCGTCACCGGCTTGCCGTCCGGGTCGGCGAAGGTGCCCGCCAGCGCGGCTTCGCCCTTGTGATCGCGATGGATGCCTTTGACCCCGACGCCTTCCGGCGAAGCGGCGGCTTCATTCGTCGTCGGCTGCTGGGCCGCTTTTTGCTGGCACGCGGCGAGAGCAATAAATGCTGCGGTGAGAGTCAGGATGCGCATGGCGAGCCGCTAGCGCATTGAAGGCCGAGCCGCTACTCGGGAGCCCATGAGGGCCAGCCGCATCATACTGATCGCGAGCGTCGCTGCGCTAGCCGCGTGCGGGCGGCAGGCCGAGCTCAAGCCCGCGCCCGGCCAGCCGATGCCGGTCAAGCCGCTGATGGCGAAGACGACACCGACGGTCGACCAGTTGCTGACGCCGCCAACCTACGCCCGGCCGGCCCGTGTCGACGAGTTGGTCAAGCGGTCGCAGCCGCGGCCGCAAGACCCGTTCGACCTGCCGCCGCCGACCGGCGGCACCGCGCCTTCACTTCCAGCCGGGTCCGATCCAGGTACCGTGCCCGACAACACGACGTCGAATACTCCAGGAGAATAGATGCCCGTTCCTGTCCGCAAGGCGGTGTTTCCCGTCGCCGGCCTCGGCACCCGCCTGCTCCCCGCTACCAAGAGCATCCCCAAGGAGATGATCACGGTCGTCGACCGGCCGCTGATCCAATATGCGGTGGACGAGGCGCGCGAGGCGGGGATCGAGCAGCTGATCTTCGTCACCGGGCGCGGCAAGTCGGCGCTGGTCGATTATTTCGACCAAGCGTTCGAGCTCGAAACAACGATGCGGGAGAAGGGCAAGAGCCTCGACGTGCTCGAGCCGTCGAACGCAAGGTTCGGCGAGGTGATCACCGTCCGCCAGCAGCAGCCGCTCGGCCTTGGCCACGCGGTCTGGTGCGCGCGGCACATCGTCGGCGACGAGCCGTTCGCGGTGCTCCTCCCCGACGAGCTGATGGCGGGGAAGCCAGGGTGCCTGAAGCAGATGATCGACGCTTACGCCGATGTCGGCGGAAATATCGTCGCTGCGCTCGAAGTGCCGGACAACGAGACTCACAAGTATGGCGTGATCGAGCCGGGGGCGAAGAACGGGCGGATGACGGAGATCCGAGGCCTGGTCGAAAAGCCGGCACCCGGCACCGCGCCTTCGAACCTGATGCTGCCGGGCCGCTACATCCTACAGCCCGAAGTGATGCGCGCGCTCGACGCCAAGGAGAAAGGCGCGGGCGGAGAGATCCAGCTCACGGACGCCATGGCCAAGCTGATCGGCCAGCAGCCGTTCCATGCGTATGAGTTCGAGGGCGAACGCTACGACTGCGGCAGCGCGTCCGGGTTCGTGATC
>JAFBAM010000045.1 GCA_019247755.1 Sphingomonas sp. | reverse complement strand
AAGGAGCGGGTTACCTATTTCGTCGGTGTTCCGACGATGAGCTTGGAGCTCATGAACCACCCCGACAAGGACAAATACGACCTGTCTTCGCTGAGCGACATTACCGCAGGCGGCGCGCCGCGACCGGTCAGCCATGTCGAACGGCTGAAGCACGAATTTCCGAACGCTCAGCCGGCGCTCGGCTACGGCCTCACGGAAAGCAACGCGACCGGCTGCGCCAATTTCTGGAGCAGCTACGCAGCGAAGCCCGCATCGACGGGGCGCGCGCAAAAGCCGCTGGTCGAAGTCTCGATCCTTGGGGCTGGCGACCGCAGGCTACCGCCGAACGAGGTGGGTGAGGTCGGCATCCGGACTGCAGCCAACATCAAGGGCTATTGGAAGAACGACGCCGCGACCGCCGAGGCTCTGGCGCCCGACGGGACCATTCGCACGGGCGACGTCGGCTATCTCGACGATGACGGCTATCTCTTCATTGTCGACCGGAAGAAGGAGATCATCATTCGCGGTGGCGAGAATATCTCCGCCGCGGAGGTCGAGGCCGAGTGCTACGCGTGCCCGGCCGTCGCGGAGGCCGCAGTATTTGGAGCGCCTGACGAACGCCTCGGCGAAGTACCCATCGCAATCATTTACTTGAAGGATGGTGAGCGGATCAGCGGCGAGGAGCTGCGGGCCTTTCTCGACGGCAAGCTCGCCAAGTTCAAAATCCCGGAGCGGATCATCGTCTCGCCCGAGCCGCTGCCGCGCCTCGGCACCGGCAAGATCGATCGCCGGGCGCTGAAGGCGCAATACGCCCATTGAGGATCGACCGCCGCACCCTGCTGATCGGCGGCGGCGCGGGCGTCGGCCTGGTCGTCGCCTTCTCGCTCTGGCCGCACCATTGGAAAAGCGAGCTTGTTGCGGCCAAGGGCGAGGAGACGTTCGGGAACTTTATCAAGATCGCGCGCGATGGCCGGATTACGGTTGCGGTGCCCCAGGTAGAGACCGGCCAGGGTATCTGGACCGCGCTGCCGCAGATTGTCGCCGACGAGTTGGGCGCGGCGTGGGAAACGATCGGTGTCGAGCCGGCACCGCTTTCCAAGGCCTTCGCGAACTCGCTCGCCGAAGAAGAAGGATGGCCGAAGGGCATTCGGATCACGGCCAATTCGACGTCCGTACGCGCCTTCGAGCAACCGCTGCGTGAGGCGGCTGCGACGGCGCGAGCGATGCTGGTTGGAGCGGCCGCGGACCGTTGGAATATCGACCCGTCCGAATGCGACACCGCCGATGGGTTCGTCATCAATGGGGTGAGGACATTCACTTTCGGCGAGCTCGCGGAGGAAGCAGCGGGCCGGAGCCCACCTTCGAACGCGCCGCTGAAACAGACTACCAAAGGCCGGCTGATAGGCCAGCCGCTTCAGCGGCTCGATGCGCCAGCCAAGGCCGATGGCAGCTGGCGCTTCGCCGGCGACGTTCGCCTGCCGGGCATGCTGTTCGCAAGCGTCCGGATGGCGCCGCCGGGCGGGAAGCTTGAGGGCTATTCGAAAAGCGCCATCGCCGCAGCGCCTGGCGTGCGGCACGTCAGCTCGAACGACCGGTGGATCGCGGTCGTCGCCGACAGCTGGTGGCAAGCGGAGCGCGCTCTGAAGGCCGCAGATCCGAAGTTCCGCGGCGCGCGTACGCCGGCTGATCTGCGGCCCCTATTCGATCAAGCATTGGCGGAAGGCAGCGCGAAAGACTGGTTCAGTACGGGAGACTATGATGGGGCGACGCGCGGGTCGCGGCCTTTGGCGGCGACCTATTATGTCGCGCCGTCGCAGCATCTCGGCCTCGAGCCCGTTACGGCCACTGCTCATTCAGCCAATGGCAAAGCGGCGCTGTGGGCGGCGACGCAGGCGCCCGGGTTCGGCAAACGCGATGCTACCTTCTATCCGATGCCGCCGGGTGAGCCAGCCGGGCGGGCGATGGAGGCGGACGCGGCGCCGATCGCAATCGCGCTGTCGAGGGCGGTCGGCCGACCGGTCCAGGTCGTATTGTCGCAATCGTCGAGCCAGAACCAGGATCGGGTCTCGCCGGGCGCACTAGCTCGAATGACTGCGCTTCCCGGGCCAGGCGGGGTCACTGCCGCCTGGAACATGCGCGTCGCGACCGCCGACGGTCTCGGCGCAGCGCTGGCGCGGCTATCGGGCAAGGACCCACCCGGCGAGCTCGGCAAGACCGCGCTTGATGGGTCGGCGCCGCCCTATTCGATCCCGAACGTGCGTGTCGAAGCCATGAGCGTCAATCTTCCGTGCTCGATTGGTTACCTCCGCGGGTCGCCGCATCGCGAGTTCGCTTTCTTCACGGAAAGCTTCATCGATGAGCTGGCCCACGCCGCGGGCGTCGAGCCGCTCGCTTTTCGCATGTCCCTGCTGGGCAATAACGGTCGCCTCGCGCGCTGCCTGCAAGCGGCGGCGCGAATGGCGAATTGGGATGGCGGCGTGCCGGGAAGCACGATGGGGCTTGCCGGCGCGTCGGCGTTCGGATCGCATATAGGCCTCGTCGCAACGGCCAGCATTGGCCAGGACCAACGAGTGAAGGTCCATCGCCTTATCGCGGCAGTAGATTGCGGGCCCGTCATCAACAGCTCGGTCGCCAAGCAGCAAGTCGAGGCGGCGATGATCTGGGCTATTGCGCAGGCGACTGTCGCGTCGCCGGAATGGGTTGCCGGCATGCCGCGAGCCCGGCCTATCGGAGGTATTGCACTGCCGCGCCTCGGCGACGCACCCGAGGTCATGGTCGAAATCATTCCAAGCAGTGAGGCGCCAGGCGGCCTGAGCGGTCTCGGCACATTGCCGGTCGCGCCCGCCGTCGCGAATGCCATCTACGCGGGATCGGGCAAGCGACTCAGAGCCCTTCCCTTCGACCTCATGGATGCCGCATGAGCGATCACCCCTTAATTCCCGAGCCGAAAATCGGCGTGTTGCTGATCAATCTCGGCACGCCCGATGCACCCGAAGAGCGCGCCGTGAGGCGCTATCTGGCCGAGTTCCTGAGCGACCGGCGCGTGATCGAAATCCACCCCTTCGCGTGGAAGCCCATCCTGCACGGCATCATCCTGCGCACGAGACCGAAGAAGTCGGCAGAGGCTTACAACCAGATCTGGACCAACGAAGGCTCACCGTTGCGCGCAATTGCGCATCGGCAAGCGGAGGCGCTTCGCCACGGGCTCGCGGACGTCAGCGTCCA
>JAFBAM010000282.1 GCA_019247755.1 Sphingomonas sp. | reverse complement strand
ATGGTCGCGCCGATCCCGCCATAGTTGAAGGCGGCGTCGGCGGTCGGGTCGAAGAAGGGCTTCACCAGGATTGCCGCCGGGAAGTTAAGCGCATTCTGCACCGGCAGGTTTACCGCATTCACCAGCTGCGGCGGCATCCACCATTCGGCGCGGTCCATCGATTTCCCGATCTTGGCGATCTGATGCTTGTATTCGACCAGCGCCGCATTCTTCTGGTTGGCATAGGCATTGTCTGCCGCGATCTGCAGGCCGGAATAATCGCGCCACGTATCGGGATAGCCGACGCCAACGACGATATTCTGGACCTTCTTCAGCGCCTCCTCCTTGGTCGAAGGCGCCATCCAATCGATCGCCTCCACCCGCTTGGCAAAGGCCGCCTTGATGTTGTCGACCATCTTCTGGATTTCGGCCTTTGACGAGGCCGGGAAATATTTGTCGACATAGGCCTTGCCGACCGCGTCTTGCAGCGCGTTGCTGGTCGCGTTGAGCGCAAGCGCGTCCCGCGGACGCTGCTGCGGCGTGCCGGCGAGCGTCGTTCCATAGAAAGCGAAATTCGCGTCGCGGAATGCCTTGGGCAGGACATTTGCCTGGCTGCTCAGCTGATGGAAGGCGAGCCAGTCCTTCCAGTTCTGCAGCGGCTCTGAACCGACCAGCGCGGCCAGCTTCGGGATTGCGGCAAAATGATAGGCGTCGAACTTCTGCACGCTGCCGAGCTGCGCAGCGTTCAATAGCGACGCCCAGTCGATCCCCGGCGCCTTCTGCTCGAGCTGCTGGCGGGTCCAGACCTGCGCGCCGTTGGCGAAGTCCTCGCTCTGCTCGCGCGGCTCATGCGCCTTCGCGATCTTGGTCTCGAGGTCCATGATGCGCCCTGCCGATCCCGCCGGATCGGCATAGCCCGCATTTTGCAGGATGGTCTGAATATAGGCCTTATACTTGTTGCGCGTGTCGGCCATCTTCGGGTCGGCCGACAAATAATATTGCGAGTCCGGCAGCCCGAGGCCGCCCTGCATCAGATAGGGCAGCTGCTCGCCTGGCGTGGCCAGCCCCTGGCTGACGAAGATGCCGAACAGGTTGGGCGTCGAGAAATTGGTGGCGTTCAGCGGATCGGTGTCGGCGCGGATATTGGCGCCGATCGCCGCGCTCAGCTGCTTCTTGTCGGCAATCCGCGCGATCGCGTCGAGGTCGGCCTTGGCTGGAGTGACGCCGGCTTTGTCGATCACGTCGGTGTTCAAATAAGCGTTGTAATAATTCGCGATTAGGGCGTCGTTGCCGCTGGTCGGGTTCGACCTCAGGATATTGTCGAACAGCTCACGCGTGTTCTTCTCGCGCACCTGGTCGGCGATCCAGAAGCCGCCGATCCGCGACCGGTCGGCCGGGATCTCGGTCTTCCAGTTGCCGTTGGCATATTTGTAGAAGTCGTCGCCGGGCACCGCCGACTTGTCCATCCACGACAGGTCGATGCCGATTCCGCTGCCTTCCTTCTGCTCGGTCGCGGCATTCTGGCCGGTCTTGGTGTTGCACGCGCTGAGCGCGAGCGCGGATGCAAAGATCAGAAGCAGCGGCTTGTTCATCGTGTGACCCTCTCCAAAGTCTCGTGGCGGTTGTCCAAGCCCCTGCTTTGCAAGGCCGCAAGCAGCCGCTAGGCGAGCGGCTGGGCTTTTCGACTAACGGACGTACAGGCGGCATGAGCGCACCGCGCATCGAGAGCAAAATCGTTACGGACGGCGATGAGTTCCGCGCGCGTGCCGCGCACAACCGTGCGCTTGCCGAGAAATTACGCGCCGACGTCGCTCAGGCGGCGCTTGGCGGGAACGAAAAGAGCCGCGAGCGCCATGTTTCGCGCGGCAAGCTTCTCCCGCGTGACCGCGTCGAGCGGCTGCTCGACCCTGGCTCACCGTTCCTCGAGATCGGCCAACTCGCCGCATGCGATATGTACGAAGGCGAGGTACCCGGTGCTGGCGTGATCGCGGGTATCGGCCGTGTATCGGGCCGCCAAGTGATGATCGTATGCAACGATGCGACGGTCAAAGGCGGCACTTACTATCCGATGACGGTCAAGAAGCACCTCCGTGCGCAGGAGATCGCGACCGAGAACCGCCTGCCGTGCGTCTACCTGGTGGACAGCGGCGGCGCGAACCTGCCGCACCAGGCAGAGGTATTCCCCGACCGCGATCATTTCGGGCGCATCTTCTTCAACCAGGCGCAGATGTCGTCGAAAGGCATTGCGCAGATCGCCTGCGTGATGGGCAGCTGCACCGCCGGCGGCGCCTACGTCCCGGCAATGAGCGACGAGAGCGTCATCGTCCGCAACCAGGGCACGATCTTCCTCGGCGGCCCGCCTCTGGTGAAGGCCGCGACGGGCGAGGAGATCAGCGCGGAGGATCTCGGCGGCGGCGACCTTCACGCGAAGAAGAGCGGCGTCGTCGACCATCTTGCCGAGAATGACGAGCATGCGCTGACCATCGTCCGCGACATCGTCTCGACGCTTCAGCCTGAAGCTGGCGCCGGGATCGAGCTGCGCGAGCCGCGCCCGCCGCTGTTCGACGCGGAGGATCTCTACGGAATCATCCCCGAGGACGTTCGCGCACCGTACGACGTGCATGAGGTCGTTGCGCGGATCGTCGACGGCTCCGAGTTGCACGAGTTCAAGCCGCAGTATGGCAGCACGTTGGTGTGCGGCCTCGCGCACATCTGGGGCATGCCGGTCGCGATCCTCGCCAACAATGGCGTTCTGTTTAGCGAGAGCGCTTTGAAGGGCGCACATTTCATCGAGCTCGCGTGCCAGCGCCGCACGCCGTTGCTGTTCCTGCAGAACAGCTCGGGCTTCATGGTTGGGGGGAAGTACGAAGCGGAAGGCATT
>JAFBAM010000187.1 GCA_019247755.1 Sphingomonas sp. | reverse complement strand
ACATCGCCGGTACGCGATCGACTTCATCGAGGCTGCGAAGGAAATTCGCCGTCGCTGCCCGGGCACGCACATTTCCGGCGGTCTCTCTAACCTCAGCTTCTCATTCCGCGGCAACGAACCGGTGCGGCGCGCAATGCACAGCGTGTTTCTCTACCATGCCATTCCCGCCGGCATGGACATGGGTATCGTCAACGCCGGTCAGCTCGACGTTTACGACGCGATCGATCCCGAGCTGCGCGAGGCCTGTGAGGACGTGATCCTCGATCGCCGCGAGGACGCCACCGAGCGGCTGATCACGATTGCCGAAGCATTCAAGGGCACGGACGCCGCGGCGGAGAAGGCCGCAGCTGAGTGGCGGTCGCTGCCGGTTGGCGAGCGGCTCTCTTACGCCTTGGTCAAGGGCATCGACGCGCACATCGTCGACGACACGGAAGAGGCGCGGCAGCAGTTCCCAAGGCCGATCGAGGTCATCGAAGGCCCGCTGATGGACGGCATGAACGTCGTCGGCGACTTGTTCGGATCCGGCAAGATGTTCCTGCCGCAGGTGGTGAAGTCGGCCCGCGTCATGAAGCGCGCGGTCGCCCACCTCATTCCGTTCATCGAAGAAGAGAAGGAAAAGAACGGCGTCACGGCGGGCAAAGGCCGGATCGTGATGGCGACCGTGAAGGGCGATGTTCACGACATCGGCAAGAACATCGTCGGCGTCGTCCTGCAGTGCAACGGCTTCGAGGTTATCGACCTCGGTGTGATGGTGCCGTGGCAGGATATCCTCAAAGCCGCGAATGACAATCAGGCCGATATGATTGGTCTCTCGGGCCTCATCACGCCTTCGCTGGATGAGATGGTGACCGTCGCCGGTGAGATGCAGCGATCGGAGATGAAAGTGCCGCTGCTCATCGGCGGGGCGACGACCAGCAAGGCGCATACAGCTCTCAGGATCGACCCGGCCTACGAAGGGCCCGTCATCCACGTCCTCGACGCGAGCCGAGCGGTTGGCGTCGCCTCAAGTCTCGTGTCCGATACTCAGCGCGACCCGCTAATCGCGACCACGGCCGACGATTACGACAAGCTGCGCAAGTCGCGCGAGCGCAGCGGCCAAAGCGAGCTGGCAAATCTCCCCGATGCGCGGGCCAATGGTTTTGCCTTCGACGCTTCGGGCCAGGCACCTGCGCCCGCCTACCCGGGCCTTCATCATTTCGGCGAATGGCCAGTGGCGGACCTTCGCGCGTCGATCGATTGGACGCCCTTCTTCCGTGCCTGGGAGCTGGCCGGAACGTATCCGGCAATCCTCGACGACCCAATCGTCGGCGAAAGCGCGCGCAGCCTGTTCAAGGACTCGAACGAGATGCTCGAGCAGCTCATTGCCGAGCGCTGGGTCACCCCCAAGGCGACCGTCGGCCTGTGGCGCTGCAAGCGCGAGGGCGACGATGTGCTGGTGCTCGCCGGCAATGACTGGACCCGCCTGCCGTTCCTTCGCCAGCAGGTGAAGAAGCGCGAGGGGCGCGCCAACATGTGCCTCGCCGACTTCATCAATCCTGACGGCGAGGACTGGATCGGCGGCTTCGCCGTCGGAATCCACGGTCTCGAGCCGCATCTCGAGCGGTTCAAGCAGACGATCGACGATTATGACGACATTTTGCTGAAGGCGCTCGCGGATCGCCTCGCGGAGAGCTTCGCCGAGGTGCTGCACGCGACCGTCCGCAACCGGCTGTGGGGCTATGCCGAGGAGCATTTCTCCAACGAGCAACTGATCCGCGAGAAGTATCAGGGCATCCGCCCGGCCCCCGGTTATCCGGCCTGCCCGGACCACAGCTTGAAGCCGATCCTGTTCAAGATGCTAGGCGGTCATCCGGGTGAAGTCACGCTCACTGAGAATTTCGCGATGCTGCCGACGTCGGCCGTGTCTGGCTTTTACTTCGGCCATCGCGACAGCCAGTATTTCGGTGTGGCGAGGATCGGCCGCGATCAGCTCGAGGATTATGCAGAGCGCCGCGATGTTTCGCTCGAGCAGGCCGAGAAGTGGCTTCGGCCCAACCTCGACTAACGTTCGCCAAGCCAGCGGCGGATCACGGATTCAGAGAATAGGGAATGCGACTCGGCGGCCAAGAGGGCGTGTTCGCGCTCCGGCCATTTACGTCGCCAATCATCGAACCTCGTGGGTCCGACCGCATCGGCGAGCTCGATCGTCTTCAGATCGGCGTCGGTTGCCCGTAGCAGCTCGCGAGCACGTTCGCCGCCGGTGATCTCGAAGCGTTCGTCGATCATGCCGAGCATCGAGCGCGCGGCTCCAATCAGCAGTCGCGCCGTGGCCTTATCGTCGTCGGCGAAGCTGTGCTCCGCGAGCCGCACTGCCTCATCGACATCGGCGAGCATTGGCTGGAGCCGGATCGACGTGAGCGCCGGGTCCTTGCACGCGGCTGGCGACAGGCTGCGAACGTAAGCGACAAGCCCGTCGAGCACCGCTGGCGGCGGTTCAGGCCCGTCAAATTCTTGCGTCACCAAGCCATGGATGAACTTCTTGAGATCATCCTTTGCGGGATCGCGCGATACCTTCAGCTTTGCGGGATCGCCGGCAAGGTCGGGAATGGCCTTGGGATTGAAGATACCGT
>JAFBAM010000142.1 GCA_019247755.1 Sphingomonas sp. | reverse complement strand
GTTGATCAGCGATTCCGTGAGGACCGCGCCTTCGAGTTTCACTTCCTTGTCGCTGACCACCGTGACCGGGCTGCTCGCGGTCAGGTTGGGCCGCGGGATGCGCGAGCCCGTGATGACGATCACTTCTTCTTTCTCGGCTTTGGGAGCCGGCCCCGTCGTGTCGGGCGGCGCGGAGACCGCGACCGAAGGCAGTAAGGTCAGCAAACCGGCAAACAGCAGCTCACATGCTCTTCGTGCCCGCACGAGCATACCCCCAAGCCCGCCAAACAGGCCGTTCTCTTAGCCCAAACCCATTTTATTGCCGAATGAAAAAGCGCCCGCGAAACAATCGGCCATAACAGCGGTGTTGACGCATCCCGCAGGTGCGATAGCCTGCTCGCTCGCAATCCGGGGGCGGTCGGTTTGGCGGACGTATTCATCAGCTACGCGCGGGATGATCAGGCTGTCGCCGCGCGCGTCGCCAAGGGTCTGCAATCGGCTGGATTCGACGTCTGGTGGGACGCGGACCTGCCTGCCCACCGCTCTTATTCGGAAGTCATCGAGCGTAATCTCGAGGAGGCCAAGGCGGTCGTCGTGCTTTGGTCCAAGACCGCGGCCAAGTCGCAATGGGTCCGTGCAGAGGCCGACTTTGCGCGCAACGCCGGCAAGCTCGTGCAGGCGGCGGTCGACGGGTCCATCCCGCCATTGCCGTTCAACCAGATCCAATGCGCGGACCTTAAGAGTTGGCGCGGCGCCGCGTCTCATGCCGGCTGGTCGAAGCTGGTCGGCAGCGTCCAGGCGCTGGTCTCCGAAGAGGAGAAACCCGCCGCTCCGGCCGGTCTGCCCTTATGGGACCGCGTCAAGGCGAGCCGCTGGGTCCTAGCGGCGACATTCGCGCTGGTGCTCCTGGCCTTCGCGGCAGTGCTCTTCGTCGTGAGACCCGGCGAGGAGAAAAAGCCCGTCCTCGCCGTGCTTCCGTTCCGTTCGATCTCTGCACAGGACGCGAGCCTCGTCTCAGGCATTTGGGAAGACACGCGAACCGCCATTGGCCGCAATCCACAGCTCGTGGTCCTGGGTCCGAACACCGCGCAGCAGCTCGCTGACAAGGGGGAGGATGCAGCTAGGAAGGCCGCCGACTATTTGTTGGAAGCGAGCGTCCGCACCGCCGGGGACAAGATTCGCGTCAGCGCTGACCTTGTCCGGACGAAGGACGGCCAACAGGTCTGGAGCAAGGATTTCGACCGCAAGCTCGATGACGTGTTTGCGCTACAGTCGGAAATCGCGAGCGAGATCGAAGGCCGCATTCGCGGACGCCTTGCGGAGAAGGGCGGGGTCATGCCCGAGCACATCGCAACCAGCGGCGACGTGTACGCTCTTTACAGCGATGCCCGAGCCAAGATCAGGAAGCGCGACGGCAACCTCATTCCGGCCGCGCACCAGGAATTGCAGCAAGTGATTAAGGCGGACCCCAATTACGCGCCGGCTTGGGCGGCCATGGCCCAGGTTGAAGGGATGATTGCGCCCTCACAAAAAGACTGGGATCTCACTGACCACGCTGTGGAATATGCGCGAAGGGCAGTCGACCTTGCGCCCAATCTCGCGGCCGGCCACGCTGCCTTGGCCTTGGCATTAGGGCTTAAGGGGCCGGTCGCGAAAGCTGAGCTGCAGCGGGCGATCGAACTGGATCCTAACGACTTCGAAGCCATTACCTGGGTCGGAAACATGGCCAATGACGAAGGCCGCAAGCGCGATGCAATCGATGCCTATACGCGTGCCGCCACGATCGAGCCGTTGTTCTGGCCGGCCGTGCTAAACAAATACAATTCGCTCAAGGATTTGAACGATCAGGCCGGCATAGCGAGCCTCATCGAGCAGGAACGCAAGCTCGGGGCCGACTATTTCGGCACCGCCATAAGGATGGATCAGGCGTCGAGCAGCGGCGCGATCGGCGATTCGGTAAACTTGGGCCTTCGTTACTGGGCCTCCGGCAAGACTGAAGGACGGGAGGTAGTCAGCCTCAACCTTGGCGGAGATCTGCTCCGGCTCGGATTTGACGATCTTGGATGGAAAACCGGTCCTGGTCCGGCATTCGCACCCTATCTATGGCGCAACGATCCGGCAGGGCTGGATATGGTCGAGCAGCACGCCTCGACCCGAGTGTTGTTCTCCATAAGCCCACTTTGCGAGAACGTGGGAAGGGTATCGCTCGTGACAGGTCGAAGCGCCCAATACGCGCAGAAATACATATCACTCGCCCTGACGCCCGAGAGCTTCGCGGACCTTGGCGATCACGGTCATTTTGTCAGTTGCGCGCCAGTGGTCGCGCTTGCCTTGAGGAACAACGGACACACCGACGTCGCGGGGCCGCTGCTCGCGCTCGCGGAGGAGAAGGGCAGGGATGGCTTGAAAGACCCGGCGCCGATCAACTCGGTGCTCCTGGCGCGCGTTTACGCGGTCGCCGGCAAGAAGGATGAAGCGCTGTCGCTGCTTGCGAGTGCGATAGGTCGCGGCTGGCTCACCGAGCCGCCGATGATCCAGCCGGACCTCTATCTCGATCCGACCTTGGCAAGCCTCAAGGGCGACCCTCGCTTCGAACAATTGAGGCAGCAGCTCCTCTCGACCCTGGCCCGCGAGCGGGCAAAGGTCGATCTGGCTCTCGTTAAGAAGGTTGAAGCCGCTCAGTCCTGATCGGCTAGAGAAAGCTGCTAAGGAATGGCGATGACGCAGACCTCCCAATCGTCGTCCGAACCGCTTTACCTCGAAGACCTGCATGTCGGCCAGCGGTTCGCAAGTCCGCCTCACATGGTGGACGAGGATCAGATCAAGCGCTTCGCCGCCGAGTTCGACCCGCAGCCGTTTCACCTCAGTCACGAGGGCGCCGAAGGGACTCTATTCGGCTCC
>JAFBAM010000132.1 GCA_019247755.1 Sphingomonas sp. | reverse complement strand
ACGGCCGCATGAAAGGGCCCGAGAAGGACGCAGTGATGGGCCGCTTCGCTTCGGGCGAGCTCGCTGTGCTGGTCGCGACGACTGTGATCGAAGTTGGCGTAGACGTCCCCAACGCGACCTTGATGATCGTCGAGGGCGCTGAGCGTTTCGGCCTCGCCCAGCTTCACCAGCTTCGCGGCCGGGTCGGTCGGGGGTCGGGCAAAAGCACGTGCCTTCTGATCCGCGGCCAGAACCTCACGGAGGTCGGCCGCGCGCGCCTCTCGCTGATGCGCGAAACCAACGACGGCTTTCGGATTGCCGAAGAGGATTTGCGTCTGCGCGGCCCCGGCGAAGTCCTCGGCACGCGGCAGTCGGGCGAGGAGGCGTTTCGCGTTGCGACGCCCGAAGATGTCGCGACTCTAGCTCCGATCGCTCAGAGCGACGCGCAGCTCCTCCTCGATCGCGACGGAGGCTTGTCTGGACCCCGGGGCCAGGCGGCGCGCGTCTGCCTCTATCTGTTCGAACGCGACCAGGCGATCGGGTTGATCCGCTCAGGCTAGCGGACCAGCAAGCCGTGGCGTTTCTTGCCGAGGCTGAGCTTCACCGGCTCGTCACGGGGCGTCACCAGCAGGCCGGGATCGTTCACGGTGACATCGTCGACACGAACTGCGCCCTCGGCAATCTTGCGCTTTGCTTCGCCGTTGGACGCACAGAAGCCAAGTCCGGTCAGAGCCGCGAGGATGGGAATCCCTTCGCCCATATTCAGAGTCGGGAGGCTCTCGCCGGCCCCACCTCCCGCGAATGTCTCCCGAGCCGTCGCTTCCGCCGCCAGCGCCGCTTCACGCCCGTGAAGCATCGCCGTCGCCTCCGTTGCGAGCACGATCTTCGCCTCGTTGATCTGGGCACCTTGAAGGCTTTCGAGTTTGCCGATGTCTTCCAGCGACAGGTCGGTGAACAGTTTCAGGAACTTGCCGACATCGGCGTCCTGCGTGTTGCGCCAGAACTGCCAGTAGTCGTAGGGGCTTAGCATCTCGCCATCGAGCCACACTGCGCCTTGGGCCGTTTTTCCCATCTTCGCGCCATCGGCGGTCGTGATGAGTGGGGTCGTGACGCCAAACAGCTCAGTCCCGTCGATACGGCGCGCGAGCTCCATGCCGTTGACGATATTGCCCCACTGGTCCGAGCCACCGAACTGCGCGCGGCAGCCGGCGCGCCGTGACAGCTCCAGGAAGTCATAGGCCTGGAGGATCATGTAGTTGAACTCGAGGAAGGTGAGCGGCTGCTCGCGGTCCAGCCTCAGCCTGACGCTGTCGAAGGTCAGCATCCGGTTGATCGTGAAATGTGGTCCGACGTCGCGGAGCAGGTCGATATACTGCAGCTTGTCGAGCCAGTCGGCATTGTTGACCATGATCGCGTCGGTCGGCCCGTCGCCGAAGGTTAGCAGGCCGGAGAAGACGCGGCGGATCTTCGCGATATTGGAATCGATGACTTCGCTGGTCAGTAGCTTGCGGCTTTCGTCCTTGCCGCTCGGGTCGCCGACCTTGGTCGTCCCGCCGCCCATCAGGACGATCGGCTTGTGCCCCGCCTGCTGCAGGCGGCGAAGCATCATGATCGAGACGAGGTTGCCGACGTGAAGGCTCGGTGCGGTTGCATCGAAGCCTACGTAAGCGCTCACCACCTCTTTGCTCGCTAGCGCATCCAGTGCCGCGGCGTCGGTCACCTGGTGGATGTAGCCACGCTCATCGAGCAGCTTCAGAAGAGAGGAATTGTACGCAGTCATAAAAGGGCGCTTAGCGTCGTTAACCTCCTCCTGCTACACTCACCCAATGCAGCTCAATCTTGTGCCGCATCCGAAGACGCCGCCATCCGAGCCGTTCAAGGTTTGGGTGAACGCCGAATATTCAGGCGCTTTCGGCGCAACGGCGTCGACAAGCCTGTGGTTCTGCATTGGCGCTGCTCCCAACCGTTTCGTCATTCCCGAACCGGTTGAAGACCCTGCTCGTGCTGAGGATTTGTGGGAGACGACCTGCTTCGAAGCATTTCTTCGCATGAAAGGAGAAGAAGCCTATCGCGAATGGAACTTCGCCCCGTCCGGAAATTGGGCTGCATATGACTTTGTCAGCCACCGCGAGGGCAAGTCCGACGCTGAAGCTGCGGCGCCCTACATCCGGGTTGAGGACAATCTCACGTGGTTTGCGGTTGGCGCTACCATCTCTCTCCCAGCGAAGAAGCTCTGGGACCTGGGGATTTCGGCGGTGCTCGAAGAGAAGGATGGCACCAAATCCTACTGGGCGCTCGCCCACAATGAGGACGAAAGGCCCGACTTCCACGACGCCGCTTGCTTCGCCGCGCACCTGCCCTAATCACGAAAGTATGACCCTGTTCGGTATCGACCGGCTTCTCGCGGAGCCGGAGCTTCGTCGTCCCCTTGAAGGCAAGCGCGTCGCCATCCTCGCTCATCCTGCGTCGGTCACTCATGATCTTACGCACAGCGTGGATGCACTGGCCGCAGCTGGGCTGAAACTCTCTTCGGCTTTCGGTCCGCAGCACGGGCTCAGAGGCGACAAGCAGGACAACATGGTAGAGTCCGACGACTTCACCGACCCGGTGCACCAGATTCCGGTGTTCAGCCTCTACGGCGAGGTTCGGCGACCGACGGGCCAATCGATGGGCACCTTCGACATCATCCTGATCGACCTCCAGGACCTCGGTTGCCGAATCTACACCTTCATCACGACGCTGCTGTACGTGCTCGAGGCCGCGGCCGAGCATGGCAAGAGCGTCTGGGTACTGGATCGCCCGAACCCGGCGGGACGGCCAATTGAAGGCTTGACGCTTCGACCTGGCTGGGAAAGCTTCGTCGGGGCCGGACCGATCCCGATGCGCCATGGGCTGACCCTTGGCGAGCTCGGCAAATGGTTCGTCGACCATTTCAAGCTCGATGTTGATTATCGCGTGATCGAGATGGAAGGCTGGCAGCCCGACGCGGCGCATGGGTTCGGCTGGCCGCCCGAGCGCGTGTGGATCAACCCGAGCCCAAATGCTGCCAACCTCAACATGGCTCGGGCCTATGCCGGCACGGTGATGCTCGAAGGGACGACGTTGAGCGAGGGCAGGGGGACCAC
Source organism: Sphingomonas sp. (assembly GCA_019247755.1). Classification (GTDB taxonomy): domain Bacteria; phylum Pseudomonadota; class Alphaproteobacteria; order Sphingomonadales; family Sphingomonadaceae; genus Sphingomicrobium. Next base: position 7,645 of record JAFBAM010000132.1, on the reverse strand, counting down.
TCGCCCGCTCGAGCTGTTCGGTGCTCCGGACCTCGAGCCCTTGAAGATCATGGCCGAGATGGAACGTCTCGCACCCGAATGGCTGGCAGGCTGCAAGCTTCGCGACGTGACCTTCCAACCGACCTTTCACAAGCATGTCGGCGAGATGTGCCGTGGCGTCTTCATCCACGCTGAAGGGTCGTTCTACGACCATAAGGCGTTCAGGCCGTGGCGGCTGCAGTCGCTCGCCTTCAAGGCGATCCGCAGGCTTTATCCTGACTATCCGCTGTGGCGCGATTTCCCCTATGAATATGTGTTCGACAAGCTGGCGATCGACGTCATCAACGGCTCGCCGCTGCTTCGCGAGTGGGTCGACGATCCAAATGCCGCGCCTGGCGACCTCGAAGCGATGACCGTTCCAGACGAGCAAGCCTGGGACGAAGAGCGGCGCGCCTTTCTGCATTACTGAAAACTGTCGTAGCTTTGTCTACAAGGGAGTAGAGAGCGCGCTTCAGCAGGAGGCAGGTCGTGCGCAAGGGCTTCTTCCTAATCTCGGCCGCACTTCTCGTTACCCAGCAGGCGATGGCCGCTGACCAGCCTTCGAAGGCTGATCGCGACCGTCAGCTTCACGAGATTGTGTTTCAAAATTATCCTGAACATGCGCTCGCTGCCGGGGAGGAAGGACCGGTCTTTTTCACTGTGACGCTCGACAAGGATGCCCATCCGGTCTCGTGCCAGGTGACGCACAGCAGCGGCTTCCCGGACCTTGACGACGAGACTTGCAAGCTCATCGTTCAGCACGCCGTCTTCAGCGCGGCGCGGGATGCGAACGGCAGGGTGGTAAGACAGACGACCGAGGGCGTGGTGAATTGGACCCTTCCTGGCCATACTCCCGCGCCCATCAGTCCGGCGGCCTTCGCCTCGAATTCGAAGCCAGAGCCTCAGATCTGCAAGAAGACTCTCCGATCGGGTACGCTCTCAAGTTACGAGCGGACCTGCATGACTCCGAATGAATGGGCAAAGCAGTCTGACCAGGTCAAGCAGACTTACGAAGACTTGCAAGGGAAGAAGGGCAGCAGCGTTTGCAGCTCATCCGGAAGGTCGAGCGGAATGGATAATGGCATCGGTGCCGCACCGGCGCCGGGGTGTTAAGGATGCTCAATCGATGGGCGAGAGGGGAATGAGGGTGTTGCGTCGATGGTTGCCCGTGTTTGTTTGTGTTGTCGCTGCTTCCGCGGCTGCCGCTCAGCCCGCCGACCCGAAAGCTGCGCAAAACGCGATCAACTGGGAGATATTCCAGAAACTTTACCCCTCTCGCGCCCTTGCGGCGCATGAACAAGGCGCCGTCGGTTTTAAGGTCACGCTCGACAGCAAGGGAAACGTCACGGATTGCCAGGTGACTCACAGCAGCGGCCACGCGTTGCTGGATGAAGAGACCTGCAAAGTCGTCACCATGAACGCTCAGTTCAATCCGGACCCAAACATCAGCGTATCGCAGACGCGGACGCACGATGGCCTGATAGTGTGGAAGCTGCCGACCTGGGCCGCAACGCTTGACCCTCCAAAGCCGATCCCTGCTGTGGCCGCGCCGGAAAAGCTGGTCTGCAAAAAGACCCTCAAGATCGGCAGCCTCGCAAGTTACGAACGGACCTGCCTGACTCCCACCGAGTGGGCGAAGCAGTCCGATGACCAGAAGCAGCCCTTCGCTGAGTCACAGGGAGCAAAGGGCTCGACCAGCGGTGTTTCGTGCATCAAGCCTAGTGGTTGCTGAGAGGAGGCGGGGAGATGCTGAGCAACTTGACCCTTATTGCCGCGGTTCTCGGAGCTGCGACGGTCGCAGCTCAACCAATCGACCAGAAAGCTGCTCGGGACGCGCTCAACTGGGACATCTTCCAGAAACTCTATCCGAAGCGGGCAATCGAGGCTCGCGAAGAGGGTGCCGTCGGCTTCACGGTCACGCTGGATAATAAGGGCGAGGTCGTGAACTGCGCGGTCACCCACAGCAGCGGGCATCCATTGCTCGATCAGGAGACCTGCAAGATCATCACTTTGAACGCGGTCTTTAAGTCTGACCCCAACCTGGCGCCCTCCCAAACCAAGACCCACGAGGGGATGATCGCCTGGAAGCTTCCGAATGGGAGTGCTCAGCTTGCAGCTCCAAAGCCTGTGGCTTCGGCCGAGCTCGACAAAATGATCTGCAAGAAGTCGGTGAAGACAGGGTCGCTGGCCTCGACCGAGCGGACCTGCATGACCTTGCGCGACTGGAACAAGATGTCCGACGACGCGAAGGAAATGTGGCAGGACATCCAGGGCAAGAAAGGCTCTACGCACGGGAACTGACGGCTTGCGCCTCGGCATCACGCTCGCCATCCTCAAAATCCATTTAGCGGAGACGCGTTATGTTCGTACCTCGGTTTGCTTTGGTTGCCTGCCTTGCCGCTGCTCCGGCGCTCGCGCAGACCGCTGAGCAGAAGCCACCGATAACGGCCGAGCAGAAGGCGCAGAACGGCGCGAATTGGGACATCTTCCTCAAGCTCTATCCGAAGCGGGCGTTGGCTGCTCGTGAAGATGGTGCTGTCGGCTTCAAGGTCACGCTTGATAATAAGGGAGATGTTGTTGGGTGCGAGGTGACGCGCAGCAGCGGCCATCCGCTGCTCGACGCTGAGACGTGCAAGCTCATTACTCTGAATGCGGTCTTTAAGCCGGATCCGAATCTTGCACCTTCACAAACCAAAACGTCCGAAGGCGTGATCACCTGGCGACTTCCGGACAGCAAAGGTGAGGCCCTCGCCGCCCCAACTACGTTCGCGGCGGGAGCAGCGCCTGAAAAGGTCGTCTGCAAGAAGACCCTGAAGACAGGTTCCATGGCGACCTATGAGCGAACCTGCATGACGCCGAGCGAGTGGGTCAAGTATTCCGCCCAGGCGAGGGCGGAGTATGAGGACCTGCAGGGCAAGAAGGGGTCCACGAGCGGGAACTGACGTCCCGAGGGCGAAGTGGTTAACGAAGAAGTAGCAGATTGACGGCTATCCAGCTCCCAATTCTTCGGGTGGGAGCGCGCCGTTGGCCACGCAGGGTATCGAACAAGTCACCGAAAACGCCATCCGTGCAGTCGCACGCGATTGCGGCTCGCTGTCGATGGAGTGCAGCGACGTAGCCGGCTACGTGAAGGGCGTCTCCGAGCGCATCGGCGAGCATATGAAGGTCCTCGATCAGCTCGAGGAAGTCACGACGCGCCTGATGGGCGACCAGGCGCGGGTCAGCGATTCAACCGACGAAGCAAGGCTTCTCTCCGAGCAGGCCAAGGCCAAGCTCGAGGCCGGCCGCGAGGCGATCGACGGCACGATCGAGGGGTTCAAGGGCCTGACAGAGCTCATCGTGCAGCTGGGCGAGCGCATGGCCGGCTTCGCGTCAGCGATGAACCAGGTCCAGACCGTCTCCTCAACGATCGAGACCATTGCCCGCAAGACCAACATGCTCGCCCTCAACGCGACCATCGAGGCGGCACGTGCCGGCGACGCCGGCCGCAGCTTCGCGGTCGTTGCGGCCGAGGTGAAGAAGCTTGCCCACGACACCCGTGCCGCGACGAGCCAAATTGCCTCCACCATCGGCGAGCTGACCCGCGAAGCGGGGGCGGTCACGACCGAGATCAAGACCGGCGTGGAGCGCAGCCGTGCCGCTCAATCGGGCTTCGGCACGATCAGCGAGACGGTCCGCGAAGTCAGCGAGATCGTCGGCATGGTCGACCGCCAGACCGAGGGCATCGCCCACTCGACCAGCATGATCCAGACCAGCGTCGATCGAGTGAAGGCGGGCCTTACCGACTTCGCCGCCGACGCGCGCGAGAACGGCAATGAGCTGATGACGGCCGAGAAGCGCCTGGCGCATCTAGAAATGCTGTCGAACACCATGCTCGATACGCTTGCCAACTCGGGCGCCGAGATCGACGACACGCCCTTTATCCTGAAGGCTCAGGAGACCTGCCGGCAGATCCAGGCGGCGGTGGAGCGAGCGATCGACGAGGGCGAAGTCACGATCGAGGACGTCTTCGACCGCGACTACAAGATCATCGAGGGAACGAACCCGGTCCAATACGATGTCCGCTTCAACGACGCTGCGGATCGTCATGTCCGTCCGATCCTCGACCGTACCAAGGGCGGCGACAACCGCATCATTGGCTCGGCTATCGGCGACATGAACGGATATCTTCCGACCCACTTGTCCGATCGCAGTCACCCGCAAGGACCCGATCCGGTGTGGAACGACGAGCATTGCCGCAACCGCCGCATCCTCATCGACGACACCACTCGCATGGCCCTCGCCAGCGAGCGGCCTGCGACGCTCGCGACCTATCGGATGGAGCTCGGCGACAAATATATCCCGGTGAAGAACGTCTTCGTGCCCCTGTGGATCAAGGGCCAGCGCTGGGGTAATTTCGAGCTTGCCTACCGTGACGACTGAGTTCGCGGGTCGTCCAATACGGTTCCCGAAAACTTACGTCGGCATAAACCTCGTCTTTACGCCCTTGCGTTACGACGAACCCACAAAGGCTTCAGTTGAGGCCGGTACGAGGGGTAGGGAATGGCAACAAATCGGTCCGTCGGCCAGCGATCGGTCAGCGTTGCCGAAGCTCAGCTTGCGCGTGTCGCGGGCGAGGGTTGCGCCCGTCATTCCTATCTGAATACTCTGTTGGAGGCGTCCGGCCGCCATGCCGGCCGCGACCTCGCCGACGCCGTGCACCTTCTGTGCAGCCTGCATGGCCGCTACCCAGGCCTGATCGAAGTCGCACTTCAGCGTTGCCCGAAAGGCCTGGTCCAGGATTGGCTGAGCCGCGCGTCCGAAGGTTTTGAGCGCGAGCGGCTGTATCTCGTGCGCCTGACTTCGGCGGTCGGGCCGTTGCCCAGCACGCCTGGTGCGGCGCAAACCGAGTCGAGCTTGGTCGCCGCGAGGCATGCGCTGGAGACTCTGGCAATGTCGGAACGCGGCGGTTGCGCGCTTGGCGCTGCCACCGCACTCGTGGGGGACTGGTGGCCCATCCGCCGGCTGCTCGACCGGGCTGCGGCTCGCGTCGGCACCGAGGCCCCGGCGCCCTCACTTCCGGATGAATCGTCGGTGGTTGATGCAATCGATGGCGGGGCCACAGATGCGGCGAGCGCTCGCGCGCTCGCCTTCGGTGGAGAGCAGCTGCTGCTCCAGCACCGTGCTCTGTTCGATCTCCTAGAAGCCCGCGCCGAAGCGCGCGGCGAATACTGACCGCTTAAGCCGCCTTAGCATACTCGCGCTGTTCGTTTGCCGGGGCAGGCTCGGCGGCGACTGTCTCGACGCTCGCAACCTTCTTCGGGAAGAGCAGCCGCGAAGCCAGAACCGCCAGACCGAGCGCGAAGTAGATACCGATCGCGATCATCGGGCTGTAGATCACGGATGCTGCCAGCGGCACGCGCAGGAACGTCGGATTGAATCCGAAATCCTCGCCGATCGCCTCGCATACCCCCAAAATCGTGTGCGACCGCAGCGGAAGGGCTACCTGATTTTCCTGCGCAACCATTTGATCACTCCATTGGCAAATCTTGTACGCAATACTGAGCAAGAGCTGTGCCATTCAGGAAAATGACGGGATTGCAGTGGCTTGGCGACTTCGGTCGTCGCCGGGTTCGCAATCCGCACCACCTTCCCCGACCATGAGTTGGGAATTCTCACCTCATGCTGCAAGTGCGATATTGCAGTGCGACATTGAATATCGACGAACGGATGCAAATCTATTACGGGCCCGTCGCTTTCTGCTCAGGAGTTGGTTCCCGTGATGCGGATCATGATGAAGTCGAAGATCCATCGAGCCACCGTGACTCAGGCTGACCTCGACTATGTCGGTTCGGTCACCCTCGACGCTGCGCTCATGGAATCGGCCGATCTGCTCGAGGGCGAGCAGGTGGCGATCGTCGACATCACCAATGGGGCTCGAATCGAGACTTACGTGATCCCCGGCCCGCGCGGCAGCGGCGTGATCGGCATCAACGGGGCGGCGGCGCACCTTGTCCACCCGAACGATCTTGTGATTATCATGAGCTACGCGATGATGAGCGACGCCGAAGCACGCGCGCTTCAGCCTACGGTTGTCCACGTCAATGAGCAGAACCGCATCGTGAAGCTCGGCAACGACCCGGCCGAGCCGGTGCCTGGCTCGGATCAGAAACGCGGCGACTTCATCGCTGCTGCTTAGGCCGCGTGGCGACCAGCAAGCGCCACGGCGCCGGCAGGTAATCCGTCGACATATAGTAATAGAACAGGCATTGGCCGGCCCCTGTGCGGTTAACCCCCTTGGCGATGCCAAAGGCGACACTGCCGCTGAACACAGGACCACCGCTGTCGCCGCCAATGCAGCTCGGGCCTTTGACCGTCACCCAGGTCGGTGAGCAGGGGCCGCCGCAAAGATCGCCGGGCGGCGCGTAATCGGTGAGCTCGACCGTCGCGCAGCTGTAACCCGAGCTCTCGCCATAATGACATACGAAGTCGCCGGCGCGCGTACTCGCGACGTTGCGCCAGGTTGCAACCCGCCGAAGCGTGCCTGCCCCGCGATTTGCATAGAATAAGGGCTGCAGAGGCTGCGGGCTGCCGTTGAGCTGCACGTCCTGATAGCCGAGGCCCCACGATCCGATCATCGGCAACTCGACCGTGCTTCCATCCAGATCGATGTAGGTAAGCTGGTCCGGGCAATGTGCGGCGGTCGTCATCGCGTTGGTCTCGCCATTCGTGGCGGCAAACGCGCTCGTGCAGAGGCTGCGTCGGCCCGTGACGCTGTTTATGCCTTCGACCCGCCCGCCGCCGTCGACTCCCATGTTCGACTCACGAACCTCGTTGGCCACCACGCGCACCGGCACGCCGCCGACCTGTTCGGCACGGGTCTTGATCGCATCGACGCCGAGCTTCTGCGCGTCGGCGGGGGTGATCAGCAGAACGACCTCGCCGGTCCGCTGATCGTAGCCTGCACCGCGCGCGTTCGGGAGATCGGCACGAAAGTCGATCAGGTGCCTGCGTAGGGCAGTTATAGCCTGCTCGTGCGTCGCCGTGGCGCCAGTGCGAAAGGTGATCGGGACTCCAGCGAGGCTTCTGTCGGCGACGGCCAAGTCGCCCGTCAGAAGCACCACGATCCGATACTTAGGCGAGTGCTCGATGGAGATGCCGGCCACGCGGTCCGCGAACTCAACGCGGATGGCGTCGGTTGTGGCGACGCTGGCCTGTTGCGCCTTCAGGCGGCGCAGCGCCTCGTCCGGTGTCACTCCGAATTGCGCCGCATACTGGATGGCGTCGTCGGTGAGCGCCTCGGCCGGCGTCTGCACCGCCTGCGCCCCGACTAACGCGGGGAGCGAGAGCAACAGAAAAGCCAGCAGCAATCGCATCGCGCTCAACTCATCCCCATGTTAGGGGCGACCCGCAAGGAGAAGAGCATGGCAACCACCGCCTCCACCTTCGATTTGACACCTCCGACCGACGAACAGTTCCAGCACCTCGTCACCGGCCTCTCTGACGAGGAGCGCCACGTCCTCCTCGAGCATGGCACCGAAGCGCCCTTCTGCGGGGTATTCCTGAACGAGAAGCGGCCCGGCACCTTCACCTGCCGCCTTTGCGGCTTGCCGCTCTTCCACGGCGGCACCAAGTTCGAGAGCGGGAC
>JAFBAM010000096.1 GCA_019247755.1 Sphingomonas sp. | reverse complement strand
TCACGTAGCGGTCGACGTCGAGGTCAACCGGCTCGACACCCGTCACGTGTTTCGTGTCGAAGGCGATGAATTGCACGCCAAGTTTATGACGCAGCGTCAGATCGACGTGCCGGCGGAAATCGGTCAGCCCTTGCCGCTCTTCTTCCGCCATATGGTCGCTATTGACCTTGTTGGCAGCGGCGACCGCTTCGAACCAATTGTCCGAGCCCGGCTCTTCCTCTTCGACCTTGGCGACGGCGTCGCGGATCTCATTATGATCCTTGATCGCGTCCCTGGTCTCGTCCCTGGGGTCTTCGCCGTCGGCGCCGCGCCCGAGCTTCAACAGGTCCGGATAGAAGAACAGCTCTTCGGCCCGGGCATGGGTTTCGAGCAAGGCGCTCAGCCTGGCCCAGACGCTCCGCAACGCTTCGCCGTCGCCGGGCGCGATCTGCTCGATCAGGGCGAACAGCCGCCGCTGCTCGGTATGGTCGTCGGCAATGAGCTGGGTGATATCCATCGGCACCTTCCTTCCGATGCCGTAACGGTTCAAACCAGCTTAATTTCCCTGAGCCGTTCCTGAAGGTAATCGTTAGCGGTGATCGGCGCCCACTTCGGCTGCTCGCCGGCGGAAATCGTTTCCTTCAGCGGATCGATCAGGAAGTCGGAGCGGAAGTGCAGGAAGAAGGGCATCGAGTAACGCGCCTTGCTCGCGCGGTCGGGGGTCGGATTGACGACGCGGTGCGTGGTCGAGCGGAGCTTCCCGTTGGTCAGCCTCTGCAGCATGTCGCCGATGTTGATCACCAGCTCACCGGGTTTGGGTGAGACCGGGATCCAGCGGCCGTCGCGGGTCAGCAACTCCAGCCCCGCTTCCTCGGCGCCGAGCAGCAAGGTGATCGCGTTGATGTCCTCATGCGCGCCGGCGCGGATGTGCTCGCCGGTCGGCTCGGCCTGCGGCGGATAGTGGAGCGCGCGCAGCACCGAATTGCCGTCGCGGACCGCGTCCTCGAAATAATCCTCGTCGATCTTGAGGTAGCGGGCGATGGCGCGCAGCACCTTCAGGCCGGCACTGTCGAAGGTTGCGAACAGCTCGGTGAAGGTATTCTTGAAGTCGGGCACTTCGGACGGCCAGAGGTTGTCCGGCATGTGATCGCGGAAGCGGTGGCCGGCCGGCAGGTCGCGACCGACGTGCCAGAATTCCTTGAGGTCGTGCGCCTTCAGGCCCTTGGCGGTCTCGATGCCGAACGGCGTGTAGCCGCGCGCACCGCCGCCGCCGGGGATGAGGTATTTGCGCTTCACTTCCTCGGGCAGCGCGAAGAAGGCCTTGGCCTTGTCCTCGGCGCGATGGATCAGATCGTCGGGAATGCCGTGGTCGGCGATGATCGCGAACCCATATTCCTCGAAGCTCTTGCCCAGCTTCTGCGCGAAGCCGTCGGGGTCGCCGTCGGCGTCCTTCAGCGAAACGGACGCAATGTGGTCGTCGGTAATCGTAGCCATGTCTTTGTCTTAGCAGAGGTTTGCGGGTCAGGGCAGCATCAGTGACGCAAGCGCGGCGCTCATGAGGTTCGCGAGGCTGCCGGCGAGCAGGGCGCGGATGCCGAGCCTGGCGATCACCGGCCGCTGGTTCGGCGCGAGGCCGCCGGTCACCGCCATCTGGATCGCGATCGAGCTGAAGTTGGCGAAGCCGCAGAGCGCGAAGGTGACGATCGCGCGGCTGCGCTCGCTCAGCACCGCCGGGCCCATTTGCCCCAAGTCGATAAAGGCGACGAACTCATTCAGCACAAGCTTGGTGCCGAACAGGCCGCCGGCAGTGATCGCTTCTCTCCACGGCACCCCGATGAGGAACATCACCGGCGCGAAGAAATAGCCGATGATCCGCTGGAAGCTGAGGTCCGGGATGCCGACGAGATTGCCGGCTCCGCCGAGTAAGCCGTTGGCTAGTGCGACCAAAGCGACGAAGGCGAGGACCATCGCGCCGACGGCGACCGCAAGCTTCACGCCGGTCTGGGCGCCCTGGGCCGCGGCCATGATGATGTTCGCGGGCTGCTGGCCTTCCTCGAACGTCTCGGCGACGTCGACCTTGTCGTCCTCGACCCTGTCGGTGTCCTCCGGATCGTCGGGCATGATCATCTTGGCCATCAGGATGCCGCCGGGCGCGGACATGAAGGCGGCGGCGAGGAGGTAGGGCAGATAGCTCGCGCCGAGCAGGCTCGCGTAAGCCGCGAGGATGGTGCCGGCGACACCCGCCATGCCGACGCACATCACCGTGAAGAGGCGCGAGGGCGGAAGCGCGGCGAGATAGGGGCGGACGACCAACGGGGATTCGGACTGGCCGACGAAGATGTTGGCCGCGGCACTCAATGATTCGACGCGGCTGATGCCGGTGACCCAGCCGATCGCGCCGCCGACCCAGCGGACGATCCGCTGCATGATGCCGAGATAGTAGAGAATGGCGACGAGGCTGGCGAAGAAGATGATCACCGGCAGCGCGGCGATGGCGAAGGTGTGAGCGAGCGGGTTGGCGTCGCTCGGGCCGAACAGGAATTCGGTGCCCTTGGTCGCATAGCCGAGCAGGTTGGCGACGCCGTTGGACAGCGTCTGGATGCCGGCGCGGCCCCAGCTCGTATAGATCACGAGGAACGCGATACCGGCCTGCAGCGCGAAGGCGGCGCCGACGATGCGGATGCGGATCGCCTTGCGGTTGGTCGAGAGCGCGAAGGCGATCAGCAGGATGACGATGATGCCGGCGACGCCGAGCAGCTTTTGATTCATTGAAGCGAGCCCCTCCCCAGAGGCCGTTACCAGACCATGCCTTGCGTAGCGGCTGCAGCGGCTTCGTCCAGCTTTTCCAGCGCCTCCTCGGGAGTCACGGCGACCAGGAGCTGGCCGCGGCGCTGGGCGGACAGGAAGCCGCTTTGCGTCGCATGGTCGATGAAGGTGATCATGCCGTCCCAGAAGCCGTCGACGTTCAAGAGGCAGAAGGGCTTGGCGTGATAGCCGAGCGCGTTCCAACTCCACGCCTCGAACAGTTCGTCGAGGGTGCCAATGCCGCCCGGAAGCGCTAGGAAGGCGTCGGCGAGTTCGGTCATCTGCGCCTTGCGCTCGTGCATGGTCTCGACGGTCTGGAGCTCGGTCACGCCGGTGTGCGCGACCTCGAGGTTGACCAGTGCCTTGGGGATGACGCCAAAGACCTGGCCACCACCGGCGAGGATGGAGTCCGCGATAAGTCCCATGAGGCCCAGCCGCCCGCCGCCGTAGACGAGGTCGACCTGGTTGTTGAGCATCGCCGCGGCGGTCGCGCGGGTAGCGTCGGCGAAGGCGGCGCTGCTGCCTGGCGCCGAGCCGCAATAGACCGCAAGGCGCTTCACGTTCTTCACAGCGCTGCCAGCTCCTTGAGGTTCGCTTCGGGGCGCGCTCCGAAATGCGAGATCACTTCGGCGGCCGCGATCGAACCGATTTCGAGGCAGCCTTTCAACGAACGACCGCGGCAGCGGCCGGCGAGGAAGCCTGCCGCGAACAAGTCGCCGGCGCCCGTAGTGTCGACGATCCGGGCGACCGGGGCGGCGCCGATCTCGACCCGCTCACCGTTCTGGACGGCGACGGCACCTCGCGAGCCGCGGGTGATCACCAAAGTCCCGACATATTGCGACAGCTGGCCGATGCAGTCGTCGAGCGATCCGCAGCCGGTGAGGTGCCGGACCTCGTCCTCATTGCCGAACAATATGTCGGCGGTCTTCGCCTCGATCATCCCGCGCACGCCCTCGCGGCGGTCGCCGATGCACAGACTCTCGGACAGAGTGAAGGCGACGGTGCGCCCTGCCGAATGCGCGATCCTCGCGGCTTCAAGCATCGCCGCGCGCGGGCGCTCCGGGCCCCATAGATAGCCTTCGAGAAACGTGATGCTGGCCGAGCGAATGAGGTCGGCATCGAGCGCCGCGGGAGTCAGCTCATGGCTCGCGCCGGGGCAGGTATTCATGGTGCGCTGCGCGTCGGGCGTCACCAGGATCAGGCAGCGTCCGGTTGGCGGCGGAGCATTGAGCGCAGGCGTTTCGAACTGGACGCCGAGCGAGACCATGTCGTGTGCGAAGATGTCGCCAAGCTGGTCGTTCGCGACTTGGCCGACGAAGGCAACGTCGAGGCCGAGCGCGGCGGCTCCCGCCATGCTGTTCGCCGCCGACCCACCGCTGATTTCGCGCGCCGGGCCCATCGCTGCGTACAGCTCGTCGGCCTGTTCGGCGGTCAGCAGCTGCATCCCCCCCTTCGGCAAGCCGCGTGCCGAGATGAACGCGTCGTCGGTCGTCGCGATGACGTCGACGATCGCATCACCGATCGCCACAATGTCGAGATTGGTGGAAGTCACGGGGGCGCTCGCTAGCCGCCGCGCGGAGCCGCGGTCAACGCCGGTTGCGCGGAGCGTCGGACTCGTTACGCATCACGCCCATGACCGATCAGCCGCGCTCCATCCCGCTTTCGCTCTTCGCACTGTCGATCTTCTACGGGGGCATGGTGTGCATTGCCGGCGTGCTCGGCAACAAGCAGGTGGCGCTTGGCCCACTGGCGGTGGAGGCCGGGATCTTCGCGTTTCTCTTGCTGGTCGTGACGTCCAGTTCGGTCGCCGAGCTGCATGGGCGGCCGGTGGCGAATCGGCTGGTGCTGATGGGCTTCGTGCCGTTGATCGTGTCGCTGATCCTCAGCATCGTGGTGTTGGGGCTACCCGCCTCTCCGCAAATGGATCCGGCGCGGCTGTCCGCCTTCGAAACGGTGATGGGCGGAACGCCGCGAATCTGGCTTGGCGGGATCACCGCCTACGGCATTTCCACCTTCCTCAATGTTACGATCTTCAGCCGCCTGAAGGCGCGCGAAGGCGCGGGCCTGCTGTGGCTCCGGGCGGGAATCGCGAGCGTGCTGAGCCAGGTCGTGGACACGCTGATCTTCATCACTATCGCCTTCTACGGCGTGTTCCCGATCGGCGAGCTGCTGCTTGGCCAGATGCTCGCGAAAGTGGTGCTGTCGGCGGTGCTTGTGCCGCCCCTCGTCTACGCATTCGTGGGGCTGGGACGTCGCCTCGACGCCACGAACGCAAAGTAGAGCGTGGCATAAGTGCAACGGTTCCGTTGGATTCGTTAACGCGCCCCGCACGGCTGTAACAACAACGACTTAATCGGCTAATAGCCGGCTGGGGTTCCAACAAAGATTCGCATTTTTGCGGGGGAGTATCCGTGAAGAAAATCGTGCTGTTTTGCACGACGGCAATCATGTCGTCGGCAGGTTTCGCCCAGTCCACCGGTACGGTTGAGACTGAAAAGGACACTATCGTCATCACCGGAACGCGCGCCCAGAAGGGTACGTCCGGTGTGGTCATCCAGGACTCGACCAAGGCGAAGGGCCTGATCACCCAGGAGTTCATCACCCGGCAGAACCCGGGCCAGACCCTGCTCAACACGATCAACTACATTCCAGGCGTCAACTTCACCCAGAACGACCCTTACGGCAGCTCGGGCGGTAACATCCGCATCCGTGGCTTCGACGGCAACCGCGTCAGCGTGACCTTCGACGGCGTTCCGCTCAACGATAGCGGCAATTATGCGGTCTTCCCGAACCAGTTGCTGGACCCCGAACTGGTCGAGCAGGTCAACGTCAACCTCGGCGCGACCGACGTCGACTCGCCGACCGCGTCCGCCGCTGGCGGCACGGTGAACTTCCGCTCGCTCATTCCGACTGACAAGCCCGGCGTCCTCGTCGACGGGTCGCTCGGTTCGTTCGACTTCCAGCGTGCCTTCGGCATGTTCAACACCGGTGTGTTCACGCCTTGGGGCACGAAGGCCTGGTTCGCTGCTAGCCGCAACACCTATCGCCACTGGCGCGGCGAAGGCCGCATCAGCAAGTGGCAGATCAACGGCAAGATCTACCAGCCTTTGGGATCAGGCGGCGACTTCATCTCGATCGCCGGCCATTACAACCAGAACCGCAACAACAATTACAACAACCCGACGCTCACCGACTTGCGCAACATGACCGCGATTGGCGCGGCGACGGTCGGCCCGGCGAACCCAACCACGTTCCCGGTGGTTGTCGGCAACTTCACCGACGCGCAGTGGAAGGCGGTCAACAGCATCGTCTTCCCGGCCGTTTGCCGCAATGCAGGCGGTGCCGTGGTCACGCGTACAACCGCGTCTGATCCGTCGACCTGCACGGCTCTGGAAGAGCCGGCCGGCCTCCAAACTCAGGCCACCACCAATCTCCTCGGCGAGCAGATCAACCCGTCGAATACCGGAAACATTCGCGGGCAATCGCGCTTTACGCTTGCCGACGGCCTGGTGCTGACCGTGGACCCGACCTACCAGTATGTGCTTGCCAACGGCGGCAGCCAGGGCCTGCGTCTCAGCGAGACTGACAACATCCTTCGGCAGACCGGCAGTTCGGCGGGTGTCGATCTCACCGGCGACGGCGTCATCCGCGCCACGGACTTCCGCATGGTCGGTCGTCCGTCGATCACCAATACCAATCGTATCACGGTGATCAGCTCGCTCGTGTGGCGCATGAACCCGAACAACACGTTCCGCGTCGCTTACACCTACGACCGCGCACATCACCGGCAGACCGGTGAGTACGGAACGACCGACAACAATTTCAATTTCACCAACCCCTTCTTCGGGCGGAACGGCACACCGATCCTCACGTCGCAGGGCACTGTCGCTCAGAACCGCGACCGTACGTCGATCGCGCTCCTGAACCAGTTGTCGGGCCAATATATCGGCAAGTTCCTGGACAACCGGCTGCGCGTCGAACTTGGCATTCGCTCGCCATGGTTCACTCGCGACCTCGACCAGCATTGCTATACGCCGCTGACGAGCAACTTCCCGCTTTGCGTCTCCAACCCGACGACGTTGAGCCCGAACGCGAGCGGCACTCCGCTGTTTGTGATCCGCCCTGTCAATTATGACACGACGATCGCGACATCGGCTGACCTCTGGGCGCCGTTCAAGGCGAAGTACAAGTACCACAAGATCCTGCCGAACGTCGGCTTCACTTTTTCGGTGGACAATGCGCTGAGCTTCTTCGCCAGCTATGCGAAGGGCCTGTCGGCGCCGCGTACCGACAACCTTTACCGCGCGCCGATCGTCACCGTGCAGCCCGAGACGACGGACTCGTTCGACCTTGGCGGCCGTTACATCACGGGACGGTTCCAGGCCCAGGCGACCTTCTGGAAGATCAACTACCAGAACCGGATCGTGACGACCTTCGACCCCGACCTTCAAATCTCGGTCGATCGGAACGTCGGCAAGGTGAATAGCTGGGGCTTCGACGGCGGACTCGGCTTCAGGCCCATCCGCCAGGTGAACCTGCTGGGGCTCCTCAGCTACAATCACTCGAAGCTGCAGAGCGACATCCTGATTACGTCGCTCACTTACAACAGCGCTTCGCCGCCGGCAGCGACCAACATCACGCCGTTCACTTACTATTGCAGCGCTATCCCGACGACCGGAAGCGCGAAGGTGAACGTCTGCGGCCGGACGGCTGGCAAGCAGGTGGTCGAAACGCCTACCTGGCAATATGGCGGCCGCGCTGAAGTCGACCTGAAGCTCGTCCGACTCGGAATCCAAGCCAAGCACGTGGGCGATCGTTGGGCGACCGACGTGAACGACGTGAAGGTCAAGGGCTACACGACGGTCGATCTCGACGCCCGTGTGAACCTGCCGTTCATTCCCGGCAACAAGTCGTACCTGCAGCTGAACGTCGTGAACCTGCTCAACGAGCATTACTTCGGTAACCTGTCGACGCAGATCAATGCGTTCGGAGCGGGCAGCAGCGCTCCGCGCTTTACGCCGGCTTCGTCGCGGGCGGTGACGGGAACGGTGACTTTCGGCTTCTAAGCCGCGTCGAGAGAACCGAAAGCTGGAGGCCGGGTGGACACGTTCCGCCCGGCCTTCTCTTTTTTCCCTCGCGGCTTTTTGAAACTGCCGATAGCTTCGCCGCGCCAATGCGGGGGCGGAGGCCATGGCTGAAGACGTCTCGAACGACGCGAAGTCTGCCACTTTATTCCTGAGCTATGCTCGGGCCGACGAGACATCGGCGCGCCGCCTCGCGAACGCACTGGAGCAATCCGGCTACACGGTCTGGTGGGATGCGCTGATCGAAGGCGGCGCGGCGTTCGGACGTTCGATTGCCGAAGCGCTCGACAGCGCCGATGCCGTCATCGTCCTCTGGTCGAAGACCTCGGTCGATTCCGACTGGGTCAAGGATGAAGCGGCACAGGGGCGAGAGCGACACCGCCTGATACCCTGCTCGCTGGACGGAACTCAGCCGCCGCTCGGGTTCCGTCAGTATCAGGTGATTGACCTTTCGCACTGGCATGGCCGCCGCAACGCTCCGCAATTCGCGGCGGTCGAGCGGGCGATCGGAGTGGCACTTGGGCAAGCACCCGCCGCGCACGGAAGCGCTCCGACCAGCCGCAGGACGCTGCTCGTTGGCGGGTCCGCTGCCGCCGCGGCTATCGCTCTAGGCGGCACATGGTTCGCATGGGATCGCGGGCTGTTCGGCGGCAGTGCGCCGCTCAGCATCGCCGTCCTGCCGTTCCGTAATCTCAGCGGCGATCAGGCGCAGAACTATTTTGCCGACGGCCTGACCGACGAAGTCCGGACTGCGCTGACGCGGATCGCGGCGCTGCAGGTGCTGGCCGGGACGTCGTCAGAGAAAGCGGGCGAGGATAGCGCCGGGCCGAAGGCGATCGCGGCGAGCCTCGGCGTCGGGTTCCTGCTGTCAGGGTCGGTCCAGCGCTCCGGTGATGTCGTGCGAATTGCGACCGATCTGGTCGACGGCCGCACCGGCTTTTCGCGCTGGTCGCAGAGCGTAGATCGCAAGCTCACCGACATCTTCGCCGTGCAGAGCGACATCGCCAACACCGTCGCCTCGCAAATGTCGGTGCAGGTTGCGACGGCGGAGCCCGCGCCGGGCGGGACGAGAAATGTCCAAGCTTACGAAAATTATCTGCAGGGCAAAGCGCTGTTCAACCTGGCAAAGGATGAGTCGACGGACCGCGCGTCCCTGAGCCACTTGGACCTGGCGGTTGCCGAGGACCCGAATTTCGCCCTCGCCCATGCAGCGCGGGCGCGAACCCTGTCCGTGATCGCCGGCGAACATGCGACGGCCGATCAGCTGAAGCCGCTTTACTCCGAAGCGATCGCCGCAGCGCGCCGCGCCATCGAGATCGCGCCCAACCTGGCCGAGGGCCATCTCGCGCTCGGCTATGTGCTGTTCGCCGGCAAGCTGGACATGAAGGGCGCGTGGCCGTCCTACGAACGCGCCTACAAGCTGGGCTACGGCAATGCGGACATCGCTCTGCTCTACGCGCTCTATTGCTCGCGCGCCGGCCGTCCTGCCCAGGCCAAGGCGGCGGTCGACCGCGCCGTGTTGCTCGATCCGCTTAATCCGCGGGCTTTCCGCGCCCAGGGCTCGGTCGCCTATGCGGCGCGGCGCTATGCCGACGCGCTGCCGCCGCTCCGCCGCGCGCTCGAGCTCAATCCGAAAATGACCTTCGCCCATTCGCTGGTCGGGAATTCGCTGCTGGGGCTCGGCCGTACCGCGGATGCGCTTAAGGAGTTCGAGGCCGAAACGGGGCCGAACTTCCGCCTGACCGGTATCGCCATCGCCCAGCATCGGCTCGGCAACCAGGCCGCCGCGGAGAAGGCCTTTGCAGACCTTCAGTCGCAGGTCGGTGACGCCGCCTTGTACCAGCAGGCCGAGGTGCTCGCGCAATGGGGCCGGCTCGACGACTCGCTGCAAAAACTCGTCCGCGCGCGTCAAATCGGCGACTCGGGGCTGACCTATGCGGCGACGGATGTGATGCTCGACCCGCTTCGGCGCGACCCGAGATTCACGCGCTTCGTCAATGAGTTAAACTCCGCCTGAGCTCGACGCTATCGCCGCGGGCGTTTCCATGAGAAAATCCGCCAGATCGCTCGCAAAGGAGAAATCCAAATGATCACCGGGGGAAAGCCAGTCACCGACGAGTCCAACGAAGCGCTGGGCCAGGACGATCTCGCTGAGTTGCGCGATGAGCTGGGATCCGGCGAAGCCCGCAGCAGCGGCGACGGACGCAGCAGTGGCGACGGGCGCAGCAGTGGCGATGGCCGCAGCAGCGGAGACGGACGCAGCAGCGGCGACGGCCGCTAGGGTAGGTCCTCGACTGACGGGTCTGTCGCCATCGCGCGGTTGACCCAGTCGTAATAATGATCGCGGTCGATCCGGACGTAGACGCCGGCGTGCTGGCCGCACCCTTTGCCCCAGCTGACGATTCCGACGAGCACCGGCTCCCCGGCCGCACGGATCAGCGGGCCGCCACTATCGCCCTGGCAGGCATCTTTCCCCTTGGCAAAAGCGCACACGCTGTTTGCCGTGGTCTGCCCCTTATAGGCCGGGTCCCAATCGCAATCGATGACGTGGATGGTGATTGAGTCGAGGTGCCCGTTGGTAGGCGCATCCTTATTGTCCTCGGTCCGTCCCCAGCCGCTGACGCTGACGGCGTCACCGAGCGCAAGCGGCTGGTCGCTGTCGAGCGATCCGTTGAGCCGGATTTTCGCGACATGCTTGGTCTCCGTGTTCGTCGCCATGTCGCCGCGGGTCTGGTCGTCGCTCACGAAGTGCGCGAGCGCAATGTCGTTGGCGTAGGTGTCCTTCACGAAGCCGGCATGCATGACGATCCGGTCGATCAGGAAGCTGACCCCTTGGGGCGAGGCGAGGTCGCGCGCGCCGAGCCGGATGCGCCAGTGATATTGCTTCCATGGCTGCTGGTAGAAACAGTGAGCCGCCGTCAGCACCCAGTGCGGCGCGATGTAGGAACCGCCGCAGCGATGCGCCTTGTCCCATTGCGGCCGCCCCGCTCGCTCCTCGTCGGTATAGGTATAGCCGGTGACGATCTCCGCCTGCCACGGCGCTCCGTTGATGAGCGCGGACTGCTGCTGCGCCGCCGCCGGGCTGGCGAGCAGAAGCACGAACGCGAACTTCGCCAGAAATCCCCCCATCGTGATTCTCCGCCCCTGCGGTGACGATCATAAGGGGTTATGGGGATCGCCGCCAATCGACGGGACTTCAACCGTCGGCTAGCGTCGGGCGATGCCGCTTTACCGCTTGGGTGAACTTGCTCCGCAGCTGGCCGAGGGCGCCTGGGCCGCGCCATCCGCCGACCTGATCGGCGACGTCCGGCTGGGCGCGCGGGCAAGTGTCTGGTTCGGTGCGGTGCTCCGCGGGGACAACACGCCGCTAATCCTGGGCGACGACACCAACTTCCAGGACGGCTCCATCGGCCATAGCGATGCCGACTTCCCGCTGACCATCGGCGCGCGCGTCACCATCGGGCATCAGGCGATCCTCCATGGCTGCACGGTCCGCGACGACTGCCTGATCGGTATGGGGGCGCGCATCCTCAACGGGGCGCTGATCGAGCCGGAATGCATCGTCGGCGCAGGCGCGCTGATCACCGAGGGTAAGACTTTCGCCAGCGGAAGCCTGATCGTCGGTTCGCCCGCGCGCGTCGTGCGGCAAGTCAGCGAAGCGGAACGCCAGCTCCTGCGCGCCTCGGCAACGCATTACGCAGAGAAGGCCGCGCTCTACGCGGCGGAGCTCAAGACGCTGTAAGCGGCTTGCAATATTTCTGCTGCTCCTCGGGCGACGAGCGCAGGCGCGTATCGAGATAATATTCGGCCGCCGCGCGGGCATAGCCGGCATGCTCGGCGTCGATGAACTTCGCGGCATCACGCGCCCAACCGTTGACGCATTGCTTCTTGTCCGCGCTCGAATGACCGCAGTCGACGAAGGCGTTGTACGCCTTCTGCCACGTCAAAAAGTCGGCGCGTGTCATCGGGTCGCCATGGCCGGGGATCAACGTCGTGAACGGCAGTGCCGCGACCTCATCGAGCGCTTTACTCCAACCCTCCGCGCAGGCCGTGTCCATGAACGGCAAGATGCCGACCACGAGGTCGCCGACGATCGCAGTGCGTGTCTTCGGATCATAGAGCCAGACGTCGCCTTCGGTCGCGGCGAACTTGGCGAGATGAACGTCGAGCGGCCGCCCGGCGATCGTCATGCGTCCGGGCTTCACGACTGGCCGGGTGGGCCGAAGCTTGTCGGGATGATCGATGCGGTCGCGGCCGCGCAGCATCTGCGCCTTCGCGCCCTCAGGGGTCTTGGGGTCGGCGAGCATCTTGTCGGCCTGCGCGCGGCCCTTGCCCAGGAAGCCGACGAGTGCTCCCTCGATCGCGGTCGAGGCATAGACCTCGGCCTTCGGATAGGCGGCGCGAATGTCGGCGTTGCCGGTGGTGTGGTCGAGGTGCCAGTGCGAGTTGACGATCGCCGCAACCGGCCGGCCGCGCTGTCTGGCGTAATCGAGGATTGCCTGCGCGTGCATAGGCGAGCGCCCGGTGTCGACGACGATCAGACCCTTGGGCGCATCGAGCACGACCGTGTTGCCGTCCGGCCCCTGCCAATCGAGCGGCACCCGGCCCGGGATGAGGTGATACGGCTCGGCGGACGACGCCGAGCCCAACAGCAGCAAGCCAAGCACAGCTCCACGCATCGCCAATCTCCCCGGTTTTGAGGATGGCCTAGCGCGTAGGTGACCGCCCGCGAGTGACTATCGTCAGCCGCTCGCCCTGCATCGACGAGCCGACGAACGGCAGGTCACTCGCTTAGTGGCAGCTTTCGACCCATTGCTGACATTAGGTTCGCAAGCGCTTCCAGCCCGCTAGCGGGTGGATTGCTAAGGCATGGAAGCTCACGACCTGACCCGGCTCGAAATCTTTCCAGAACGCGTAAGGGAGCCAAACGACACTTCTAGCGGGCATGAAATATCGCCGCGTTACCGGAAATTTTGCGCGATCCCCCTGCCGCAGCATGAGCGCTGAGAAGGTGCAATCCTGTTCCGCTCGGAAGCACACCGATTTGAATATCAGGTAGCTCCTAACGGCTACTACGACGCACTTCCCACCTTCGTCTGTCATTCACGGAAGGTAGAGCTTGAGCGTCCGCTTTCCACTCAAACCTGCCGCTACCGCTCAAGAGTCCGTCTTCGACCCAAAGCAGATATAAGGTGACAGGCTTCTACCCCGACCTCGGATCGTCAGCCCCCGCGGCTTCTCGACGAGCCGATGAACGGCGATCGCCTACTGCGTTGCGAGCCAGGCTTCGCTGCAGGCGAGGATGAGCTCGCGCCTCGCATTGGGCTGAAGCAGGTGCGCTTCGACCGCCGGCCTGTCTTCGGCCGGCAAGCGGCGGAGGATCTCCGAGACGCTCCGGTACTGACCTGATCGGGCCAATTCGAACGCCCGCTCGATCGCCGCCGAAGACGTCACCATCGAACTCGGCGCCTCAGTAAACCCGAGCCTTCGGCTTGATGTACTGGATGTCGTCGGTGAGCGTGAATTCGTGCACGGGGCGGTAGTCGATCTTCACGCCGCCACCCTTACCGCCCCAGCCGTCGACCCAGGCGATGGTGTGCTTCATCCAGTTCTTGTCGTCGCGCTTCGGA
>JAFBAM010000267.1 GCA_019247755.1 Sphingomonas sp. | reverse complement strand
TACCTGATCATCGGCGTCTGGGGCGGCGTCGAGCGCATCAAGGCCAGCTATAAATTCTTCCTCTACACGCTGTTCGGCTCGGTCCTGATGCTGATCGCCATGCTCTACATGGCGGGGACGGCAGGGACGACGTCGATCCCGGCCCTGATGGCCTACGACTTCTCGAAGGAAGCGCAGACCTGGTTGTTCCTTGCCTTCCTCGCCAGCTTTGCGGTGAAGTTGCCGATGTGGCCGGTCCACACCTGGCTTCCGGACGCGCACGTCCAGGCGCCGACTGCGGGCTCGGTGATCCTCGCCGGCGTGCTGCTGAAGCTTGGCGGCTACGGCTTCATCCGCTTCTCGCTGCCGATGTTCCCGGACGGCTCGCTGCAGTTCATCCCACTGATGTTCGTGCTGAGCGGCGTCGCCGTCGTCTACACCAGCCTCGTCGCCCTTGTGCAGCGCGACATGAAGAAGCTGATTGCTTACTCCTCGGTCGCGCACATGGCGTTCGTCACCTTCGGCCTGTTCGCCATGAACCGGCAGGGGATCGAAGGCGCGATGCTGGTGATGCTGGGTCACGGCCTTGTATCCGGCGCGCTCTTCCTCTGCGTCGGCGTGGTCTATGACCGCCTGCACACGCGTGAGATCGACCGTTACGGCGGCCTTTCTGACAACATGCCGGGCTATGCACTGCTGTTCATGGTCTTCACCATGGCCAGCGTCGGGCTTCCGGGCACGAGCAACTTCGTCGGCGAATTCCTGAGCCTGGTCGGCACTTATCGCACGTCGAGCTGGGCCGCGATCGTCGCGACGACCGGCATCATCCTCGGCGCCGCCTACATGCTCTGGCTCTACTGGCGGATCTGCTTCGGCACGCAGCGCAATGCCGACGCCGCGGCGATGCAGGACCTGTCGTTGCGCGAATGGTGGCTGCTGGCGCCGATCGCGCTCGCCGTCTTCTGGATGGGCGTCTATCCCGAAAGCTTCATGCGCCCGATGCGCAACGACGTCGGCCGCTTGCTGGTGCGCCTTGAGCGCGTCGCGCCGGCGGGTGACTCTCATCTGACGTTGGGTCAGGGCGCTCACGCGCATATGGACATGAAGGTTAGGTGATGGGCCGCTTCGCGCCTCTTCTGCCGGAGCTGATCCTGTCGATCGGCGGCACCATCCTGATGATGGTGGCAGCCTTCACCGGTCGTCGCGGGTCCGGGGCTGTCAGCGGGCTTTCTGTGCTGCTTCTGCTTGGCGCCACGGCGGCGCTCGTCGGTGCACCGTCGCATGCCGGCCCGATCTACGACAATTTCGTGAGCGCGGACCTGTTCGCCAGCTTCGGCAAGGCGATCATCTTCCCGGCTGCAGCCGTCGCGATCATCGCCGCGCATGGATGGTTCGAACGCGGGACTGAGCATGCATCGGAATATTCGGTGCTGATCGTCTTCGCCGCCATCGGCATGAGCGTCATGGTTTCGGCAACCAGCCTCATTGCCCTCTATGTCGGCCTCGAGCTGCAGAGCCTCGCGGCCTATGTGCTCGCGTCCTACCGGCGCACTGATGAGCGTTCGGCCGAGGCCGGCCTCAAATATTTCGTCCTCGGCGCGCTGGCGAGCGGCATCCTGCTCTACGGCATTTCGCTGCTCTACGGCTTCACCGGGACGATGAGCTTCAACGGCATCGCCGCCGCCTTCGCGCGAGGTGCGCCGTCGCTCGGACTTCTGTTCGGACTGGTGTTCGTGCTCGCCGGCCTCGCCTTCAAGGCCAGTGCCGTGCCGTTCCACATGTGGACGCCAGACGTCTACGAAGGCGCCCCGACGCCGGTGACCATGTTCTTCGGCACCGCGCCCAAGGCAGCTGCCGTGCTGTTGGCGACGCGCCTCTGCATCGAAGGGCTGGGCCCGGCGACGGATGCCTGGCGGCAGATCGTGATCTTCGCCGCGCTCGCCTCGATCTTCCTCGGCGCCGTCGCGGCCTATGGCCAGACCAATATCAAGCGCCTGCTCGCTTATTCGTCGATCAACAATGTCGGCTTCGCCATGGTCGGTCTTGCCGCCGCGGGTCCAAAGGGCGCGTCGTCGGTGCTGTTCTACATGGCCGTTTACATCGTGATGACGCTCGGCGCCTTCCTCTGCGTCCTCTGGATGCGCGACGCCGAGGGCCGCCCGGTCGAAAGCATCGCCAGCCTGTCGGGCCTGTCGCAGACCCGACCGGGCTTCGCGGCCGCGATCGCCATCTTCATGTTCAGCCTTGCCGGCATTCCGCCCCTGTTCGGCTTCTGGCCCAAGCTGGTGGTGTTCACCGCCGCGGTGAATGCCGGTTACACTGCGCTTGCGGTGGCCGGCATCCTCGGCACCGTCGTCGGCGCCTATTACTACCTGAAGATCGTGAAGGTTATGTACATGGACGAGCCGGCTGAGCCCTACGCGAAGCCGAACCAGCCGCTGCAGGGACTGCTGATCCTGCTCGCTGCGCTACTCGTCTCGCCGCTCGGCTATCTGCTGATCGGTCCGCTCGGTTCACTCACCGACAAAGCCGCGGGAAGCCTCTTCTGACGCGGATCCGCATTGTCGAGCGCACCGGCTCGACCAACGCCGACCTGATTGGAAACAGCGCAATCGAGGGCGATTGGCTGATCGCCCTCCACCAGGATGCGGGCCGGGGACGCCAGGGCCGCAGCTGGATTTCGTCAGAAGGCAATTTCTACGGAAGCACGCTGGTCGAGCTGCGTACCGACGATCCGCCTCCGCAAACTCTCTCGCTCGTCGCCGGCCTGGCATTGATCGAGGCGATCGACGTCGCCGTTCCCGATCAGCCGTTGATGCTCAAATGGCCGAACGACGTGATGCTTTCAGGCAAGAAGCTTGCCGGCATCCTTCTCGAACGGAGCGGGGATCGCGTAGCGGTCGGATTCGGCGTGAACCTCGCCAGCGCTCCTGCGCTGCCCGACCGGCAAGGCGCATCCCTGGGTGGGAAAATCTTGCCGCAGGCTTTCGCGCCGCTCCTCGCTGGCAGCTTCACGCGGTTGCTCGGACTGTGGCGGACCAGCGAACCTGCTTCGCTCGCGCAAGCCTGGCTCGCCCGTGCTTATCCGCAAGGCACGGAACTGACCGTCCATTCGACGCGGGATGAAAAGGTTTCGGGCCGTTTCGACGGGATCGAGCCTGATGGCGCGCTCCGTCTCCGCCGCAGCGACGGCACTATCGACATCGTCCGTGCGGGCGATGTCGAGCTTTAGAAGTCGGTTTTCCCGAAGCGAGCCACGCCCTGGTTGATGCCGGGCGGGTCCAGCGTCGTCACATCGAGCTCGACTGGCTCACCGATCCAGTGCGCGAGCGTCGTGTGGTCGGCGAGATCGTCGTCGGTCAGCGGGTGGACCAGCGTTCTCAATCCCGACGCCTCGATGATGGGCAGGATCTCGTCGAGCGAGCGCCTAAGGAAGTGCACCTCGAACTGCGGGACCGGGTGCGGCCCGGCCTTGCCCTCTGTCAGGCGGCCGACGAACAGCACTCCTTCTTCGGCTTCGAATCGGCCGCGCAGGGCCTCTGCCGCGCGCTCCTCGCCCGGCATCGCATAGATGTGCGCATGGTAGGGCGCGTCGTCCTCGAACATGGGCGCTTGATTACGCCTGCTGCTGCAAGTTGTGAACAACAGCCGACACAGCTAGGGCGCGGGCCATGATCCTGGCCGTCGATGTCGGTAACACCAACCTGGTATTCGCGCTGGTCGACAAGGGCGAGATCAAGGCGCGCTGGCGCATCGCGACCGACCCGCGCCGGACCGCAGACCAATATTCGGTCTGGCTGCACCAGCTGCTTGAGCTCGAAGGCTTTTCGCGCGACGACGTCGAGGGCGTGATAATCGGCACGGTTGTGCCTCGTGCGCTCCACAATCTCACCGTTTTGTCCGAAAAATACTTCCGGAAAACACCGATTATCGCCGGGCAGGGCGCCGCGGCCTGGCCGATGCAGCTCGACGTCGATGAGCCGCACAATGTCGGCGCCGACCGCGCCCTCAATGCCATCGCCGCCCACGCCAAATATCCGGGCGATCTCCTGGTAATCGATTTCGGAACCGCAACGACTTTCGACGTCATCAACTCTTCCGGCGCCTATGCCGGCGGCATCATCGCGCCCGGCATCAACCTTTCCCTCGACGCCCTCGTCACCGCCGCCGCCAAGCTCCCGCGCATTGCGATCGAGGCTCCGGCCACCAACAGCGTCATCGGCCGCACCACCGAGAGCCAGATGATCATCGGCATCTACTGGGGCTATGTCGCCATGCTCGAAGGGCTTGCCGAGCGGATCAAGAGTGAGATCGGCCGCCCAGTCACCGTGCTCGCCACCGGCGGCCTTGCAACCCTGTTCGACAAGCACACGAACGTCTTCGACGCCATTGAGCCCGATCTTACGATCCAAGGGTTGAGCCTGCTGTACGACATGGCGTTCAAGTCTTCGCAATGATCCCAGGAGAAGAACTGTTGTTCGTGGCGCTCGGCGGATCGGGCGAGATCGGCATGAACGTCAATCTCTACGGCTGCCGCGGCCAGTGGATCATGGTCGACCTCGGCCTGACCTTCGCCGATCCGACCTATCCGGGCATCGAGCTGATCCTGCCCGACCTTGAATTCATCGAGGACCAGCAGGAGCGGCTGGCGGGTATCGTCCTTACGCACGGTCATGAGGACCATATCGGAGCGTTGCCCTATCTCGCCGAGGAACTGAAAAGCCCGCTTTACGCGACCCCTTTCACCGCCGGGCTCATCGCCGGGAAGCTTGAGGAGGAGGGACTCACCGGCCAAGTCAAGCTCAACATCGTCGAGCGCGGAGGAAGCATTGAGCTCGGCCCGTTCCGAGTCAGCTTCGTCGCGCTGTCGCACTCGATCCCCGAGGGGAATGGCGTGCTGATCGAGACACCGTTCGGCAACATCTTTCACACGGGCGATTGGAAGATCGATGAGACGCCGGTAATCGGCGAGGCGCCGAGCCCCGACACGCTTAAGGCAATCGGCGACGAGGGCGTACTGGCGCTTGTCTGCGATTCGACCAACGTTTTCCAGAATGCGCCCTCGGGTTCCGAAGAGAGCGTTCATGCTGGCCTGCTAGCAAAGGTTGCCGAAGCAAGGGGCCGCGTACTCGTCACGACTTTCGCATCCAACGCCGCGCGGCTGCAAACAATCGGCCGCGTTGCCAATGAAACGGATCGAAAGGTTTGCATTGCCGGCCGCTCGCTCGAGCGGATTCTCCGCGTCGCGCAGGCGACAGGCTATCTGAAAGACTTTCCGCCGCTGATCAGCTTCGACGAGGCGATGCGGCTGCCGAAGAGCGAGGTGCTGATCATCGCGACGGGCGGGCAGGGAGAGCCGCGCGCTGCACTTGGCCGGATCACCGGCGGAACGCACGACCTAAAGCTCACCGAGGGCGACACAGTCATTTTCTCGTCGCGGATCATCCCTGGCAACGAAGTCGCTATTGGCCGGATCATGAACCAGCTGTCCGATCTCAGTGTGCGGATCGTCACCGAACGCCAGGCGCACGTCCACGTCTCCGGCCACCCCGGCCGTCCGGAGCTCATCGAAATGTACAATTGGGTGCGACCTGAGATCGTGATCCCGGTTCACGGCGAAGCCCGACATCTCCGCGAGCATGCGCGGCTTGCGCTCGGCCATGGCGTGCCCAAGGCGGTGGTGCAGGAAAATGGCGACCTTGTCCGCCTTGCGCCCGGTGAACCGAAAAAGGTCGACGAGGTCCGCGTTGGCCGCCTTGTCCTCGACGGTGACGTCATCCTTCCCGCAGACGGAGCGACCGTCACCGAGCGCAGGCGCATCGGCTATGGTGGGCTCATCACCGTAGCACTGCCCATCGGGGAGGATGGAAAGCTCGCCGGTACGCCGCTCATCCGGCCGTTTGGCGTTCCGGTCGAAGAGGACCGTGAGGACTTCATTGCCGATGCGACCGACGCAGCGACCCGCGCCTACACCCCCGGGAAAGACGACGACGCCCTTCGCGAGTCCGTTCGGCTTGCCGTCCGCCGCTGCGCCACCTTGTGGACCGGCAAGAAGCCGCTGGTCGAAGTCATGATGCTGCAGATCGCCTGACTGCGATGGAATTTAGCTCGATTGCCGCGATCTACTTCCTGTTCTTCGCCTTCAGTGCCTTCATCCTGTTGCCGTTTGGTGTTCGGACTGATGAGGAAGCGGGCACCCAGAGAGTCGCAGGCCAGGCGGACAGCGCTCCCCACCGCTTCGACCTAAAGCGACATCTCTTAAAAGCGGCGCTGCTCGGCGCGGTTCTGTTCGCGATATACTATGCGAACTGGACCTACGGCTGGATTACCCCGGACGATCTCGACTTCTATCATCGCCGCTAGCGGCGCTTGTCGATGGCCTGCGCCAGCGCCGCGTACAGCTTGCCCATGTCGGAAGACATGAGCGTCACTGCGATCATCCCGCCATCCCGTTCTGCAAGGACTCGCCGGAGCATAGACTCGAAGTCCGCGACGTAGCGGTTCACCGATCGCTGGAACTCCGGGTCGCTCTCATAATGAGTACGGATCGCGCGCGTCTCGCTGCCTTCGATCAGGCGCACCGCGCGGCTCGTGAATACGCCGCGGTTGCCCTTGAGATAGGAATTCCAGGCCTTGTCGTCGATTTCGTCGGCCATGATCTTGCCGACGTCGATCGCGGCCGAGTGCATCGAGTCGATGAGGAGGGCGACGCGCTTGGCGAAGGCCTCGCTGTCCTTTTCGCGCTGCTCTTTATTGGTCTGTTCGATATGCGCTTCGAGCGCGGATGCGGTCTGGCCAAGCGTGATCATCTGGCCGGTCAAGCGGTCTGACGCGGCACGAGCGGCTTCGAGCGCTTGCGATGCAACATTATCGACATCGCGCAACTTCTCTTCGACGCTCTCGCGGATCGCGCGTTCGAGCGCCTGCGCGGCTTCTTCGGAGAGCTTGCCCGCGCTGTCAGGTATCACAGCTTCGATCGCCTCGCGGGCGCGGTCGGCGGCATGGGCCGCCGCCTCCTTGACCTGGACGAGCGATGCAATCAGGGCAGGGCCCGTTTCCCCGCTAAGGCTCGCAGCCTCCCGCTTGACCTGCGCCAGTGTAGACGCCAACAACGCCAGCTTCGACTGGGCGTCCTCGACCCCGCCGTCGACGCCGCTCAGTAGCGCCGTGAAGCGTTCGTGCTGCTGTGCGATAGATGCGCTCGTTGCTGTCAGCCGATCGTGAGCTTCGATTGTCGCATCGCGCAACCAACCGATATCGGGCTTCGCGGCCGCAGCCGCTTCCGCCAATCGATCTGCGCCGCCCTGAGCCTCACCGATGGCAGCGCCCACATTCTCTCGAACTTCGG
>JAFBAM010000129.1 GCA_019247755.1 Sphingomonas sp. | reverse complement strand
CGTCCCTCTTTGATGAATTCCGCAAGCAGAATGCCCGCAAGTTCCGCGGCTTTGACGCGCCGCTCAAGAACATCGAAGCGGTCAAAATCGCGTGCAAGATGCCCTATGCCGAGGGTGTCATCGAAGAGCGCAAACTGTTCATCGAGCTGATGAGCGGTACTCAGGCAAAGGCGCAGCAATATTTCTTCTTCGCCGAGCGCAAGGCCAACAAGATCGATGGGCTGCCGGAGAATACCGAGCCGCGGCCGGTCAATCGCGTCGGCGTGATCGGTGCCGGGACGATGGGCGGCGGCATTTCGATGAACTTCCTGTCGACGGCAATTCCGGTGACCATCGTCGAGATGAACCAGGAAGCGCTCGACCGCGGCACGGGCGTCATGCGCAAGAATTACGAAGCGACCGCGTCGAAGGGGCGGATGACGGCCGAACAGGTCGAAAAAGCCATGGGCTATTTGCAGCCGACGCTCGACTTCGCCGCGCTCGCGGACTGCGACCTCATCATCGAGGCGGTCTATGAGAATATGGACGTGAAGAAGGAGATTTTCGGCCGGCTCGACAAGATCGCCAAGCCGGGCGCGATCCTCGCTTCCAACACCAGCTACCTCGACATCAACGAGATCGCGGCGAGCATCTCGCGGCCGGCGGACGTCGTCGGAATGCACTTCTTCTCGCCGGCCAACGTGATGAAGCTGCTGGAGGTGGTGCGGGGCGACAAGACGGCGCCGGACGTGCTGCTCACCGCGATGGGTATCGGGAAGAAGATTCGGAAGGTGCCGGTGGTCGCTGGCGTGTGCCACGGCTTCATCGGCAACCGCATGCTGATGCCGCGGCAGGTGGAGGCGACCAAGCTGCTGCTGGAAGGCGCGACGCCGGAGCAGGTGGACAAGGTCCATGTCGAGTTCGGCATGCCGATGGGGCCGTTCCAGATGGCCGACCTCGCCGGGGTCGACATCGGCTGGCACCGCGACCCGAACCGGATCGAGAACATCCGTGACGCGCTGTGCGCGATCGATCGCTGGGGCCAGAAGAAGGGCGCGGGCTTCTACGATTATGACGAGAAGCGCCGGCCGGCGCCGTCGCCGGTGGTCCAGCAAATCATCGAGGATTTCGCGAAGAAGCAGG
This sequence comes from Sphingomonas sp., assembly GCA_019247755.1. Classification (GTDB taxonomy): domain Bacteria; phylum Pseudomonadota; class Alphaproteobacteria; order Sphingomonadales; family Sphingomonadaceae; genus Sphingomicrobium. Next base: position 4,241 of record JAFBAM010000129.1, on the reverse strand, counting down.
GCGTAGAGCGCCGCGAGATCTCGGACCAGGAGATCGTCGAGCGCACGCTCTACACCATGGTCAACGAGGGCGCGAAGATCCTGGAGGAGGGCATCGCCCAGCGAGCGTCCGATATCGATGTCGTGTGGGTCTATGGCTACGGCTGGCCGGTCTATCGCGGCGGGCCGATGTTCTGGGCGGACACCGAGGGTGCGGCCAAGATCGTCGAGGGCCTGAAGCGCCAGGAGGAGCGGATGGGAAGCGACTTCAGCTTCTCGAAGCTGCTGCTCGACAAGGCCGCGAAGGGCGAGCGCTTCACGCGCTAGGCACCTTTGAAGCGATGGCTCGTTCTTCCGGACACATAGCCGGGAGAAAGGCATGGCAGACCGAGCAATCGAAGCAGAACCGCAGCACACGCTTCTGCGCTATTCGAACGTCAACGTCGCCTTCCACTGGACGACGGTCCTGCTGGTCCTGATCCAGCTCTGGCTGGGGTTCAGCTTTGCCGACATGGCCCAGGGGCCGGAGCGGGCGAGCCTGTTCACCTGGCACCGAACGATAGGCGCCATCATCCTGATTGTCGTCCTCGCTCGGCTGACATACCGGCTGACGAACCCGCCGCCGCCCTATCCGCCCGAATTGCCACGCTGGGAACGGGTAGCCGGCACCTGGAACCATCGCCTGTTCTACATCGTGCTGATCGCCATGCCGATCGGCGGGGTCATCGCGGTGTCCGGCCTTACGCCCGGGCCGACGATCGACTTGCTCGGCGGAATTTCGATCCCGAAGGTGCCCGGCATCTCGAAGGAGCTTGGCGAGATCGCGGGCGGCATTCATTCAGCGGCAGCATGGTTATTGATGGCCCTGATGGCGGTCCACGCCGCGGCGGCGCTGAAGCATCAATTCATCGACCGCAATCGAGCGTCGGGCCGAATGCCCCCGTTCAAAGACCCCGTCGATGAGCCCGTCGTCATCGGGCAGGGCGGGCATCGTCACGCAGCAGGCTGAGCATCGCCAGCGCGACCGCAGCGAGGATCGCGCTGGTGACGAACGTGGCCGACGGGCCTTCGCGGTCCCAGAGCCAGCCTGCGCCTAGGCTGGCCAGCAATGAAGCGATGCCGGTCACGAACCAGAAGGCGCCGAAGCTGGTCGCGCGGAGATGCTCCGGTGCGCTGTCTGCGATCATCCGCGAGAAGATGCCCTGCGTCAGCGCCATGTGGGCGCCCCACAAGGCGGTGCCGACGACGAGGAGCGCGAAGCTGCCGGTCCTGGCGAGCACCAAATTGCCGGCGATGAGCGCGCCCATGCCTGCCATCAGGATCGAGCGCGGGCTCATACGGTCGCTCAGCGCGCCGGCAGGGTAAGCGAGCACGACATAAGCAAGATTGAAGATCGCGAGCGTCAGCGGCGACATGGCTTCGGAGAGGCCGATGTCGATGCCTTTCAGAATCAGGAAGCCTTCCGAGAAGCGCGCTAGCGTGAAGAGGAAGCCAACCTGCAGCAGGCGCTTCGTGTCTTTGTCGAGCTCACGAAAGCCATGGAAGAAGGGCGACTTCTTGAGCGGCGCGAGATGCTGTTCGGGTTCGCGGAGCGCGACCCAGGCCAGCACGAAGGAGATGCCGGCGGGGATCACCGCGAACCAGAAGACGCGGCGGATGTCGCTGGCGAGCCAGGCCATCAGGCCGATCGCGACAAGCGGGGCGAGGAGCGCGCCCGCGGTGTCGAGCGCCTGCCTCAACCCGAAGGCTCGGCCGCGAATCTCGGGCGGCGTCTCGTCGGCGATGATCGCGTCGCGGGGCGAGCCGCGGATGCCCTTGCCGATGCGGTCGGCGAAACGGGCGGCCATCAGCGCCGGTGCGCTGGCCGCCAGGGGAAAGAGCGGCTTGGAGAGAGCGGCGAGGCCGTAGCCGCCCAGCACCCACGGCTTCCGCCTCAGGCTGCGGTCGGAAAGCCGGCCGGAAAAGAGCTTGCCGAAATTGGCCGTGGCTTCGGCGATACCGTCGATTGCGCCGAGCGCGGTGGCGGGGAGCCCCAGAACGATGGTGATGAAGGCGGGAAGGAGCGCGTGATAAATCTCGCTCGACAGGTCCATGAACAGGCTGACGAACCCCAGGACCCAGACGTTGCGCGGAAGGGGCGGACGGCTGCTCATGGGCCGTCATTGGGGGCGACTGCGCCCGAGCGCAAGGTTCGCGCGCCGAACAACATTGCGCACGGACAAACATTTGCTACGCTGCAAGCATGTTTGGGGAATCGACACCGGACGCACTGGCTGCGCGTTTCACCGCCGTTTCGCATCAATGGGTTGCGGAAGGGCCCGCCGAACGCACGGATCGCGCGCGGCGGAAGCTGCTGCTCGCCATCGCTCACCGCGAGCCTGCGACGCTTAACCAAGTGGCCAAGACGGTTGGTCGCGGCGCGCCTGCGGTCAGCAGGTCGGTGGACACTTTGGTTCGCACGGGGCTGGTCGAGCGGACCCAGGATCCGAACAACCGCCGCCGCCTTGCGCTGCGCCTGACCGAAAAGGGTCGCGAGCAATTGAATGCGCGGGTGGCCGCCAGCTCCGCGCTTCGTGGCAAGTTAGACCGCCTCGCACAAAGCGAACTTCGCGCCGTGGAGCGCGCGATCGAGATCCTGGAGCGCGGAGCCTAGCTCGCGTTAGCCCTTGCTGCGCCGACGGCGCGTTTCCCAACCCTTCTTGGCGGCTTCGCTGCGGCTGCTCGAGCGGCCATGGCCCGCATTCTTGCCGCCCTTGTCCTGCTTGTTGACCGTCCGCCAGGCGCGCTCTTCGGCCTCCTTCTTGGAAACGCCGCGCTTTTCGTAGCCTTCCTCGATATGCTTGGCTTTGCGGTCCTGCTTGGCTGTGTACGCGCCACGGGGCATGACATATCTCCTTGATTTACAACTGCTGCGCTAAACGCTCGAAGCGCGGGAGACGTTGCGATGCTGCATTGCAACATGGAGTGGTTTTCACTATGTCGCCGCCACACTCTAATTCCGGAAAAATCAGATGAACCTGCGTAACGTCGCGATCATCGCGCACGTCGATCACGGCAAGACGACCCTTGTCGACCAGCTCTTCCGCCAGTCGGGCACCTTTCGCGAGAACCAGCGCGTCGAGGAGCGGGCGATGGACTCGAACGACCTAGAGAAAGAGCGGGGGATCACCATCCTCGCCAAGTGCACGTCGGTCGAGTGGAACGGGACGCATATCAACATCGTCGACACGCCCGGCCACGCCGACTTCGGCGCCGAGGTCGAGCGCATCCTCAGCATGGTCGATGGCGTGATCCTGCTCGTCGACGCGGCCGAGGGCCCGATGCCGCAGACCAAGTTCGTCACCGGCAAGGCGCTGTCGCTTGGCCTGAAGCCAATCGTTGTCGTCAACAAGATCGACCGTCCCGACGCGCGTGCCGCGGAAGTGCTCGACGAGGTGTTCGAGCTGTTCCTGAACCTCGAAGCGAACGACGAGCAGCTGGACTTCCCGACGCTCTACGCCTCGGGCCGTGCTGGTTATGCGGGCAAAACGGACGATGTCCGCGAAGGCGACCTGACGCCTTTGTTCCAGACCATCGTCGACCACGTTCCGGCACCGGCGCTCGACCCGGCGGGCGAGTTCAAGATGCTCGCGACGTTGCTCGACCGCGACAATTTCCTTGGCCGTATTTTGACCGGTCGCGTCGAGAGCGGGACCCTAAACATCAACGATCCGATCCGCGCGATGGACGTCAACGGCAACGTCGTCGAGGACGGCCGGGTCACCAAGCTGTTCGCATTTCAGGGCCTGGAGCGAGTGCCGGTCGAGACCGCGAAGGCGGGCGACATCATAGCCATCGCTGGACTGGTCAAAGCGACCGTGTCGAACACCATCGGCACGCCCGAAATCAGCGAGCCGCTGCATGCACGCGAGATCGATCCGCCGACACTCAGCATGACCTTTGCGGTCAACGACAGCCCGTTCGCCGGCAAGGACGGCGACAAGGTGCAGAGCCGGGTTATCCGCGACCGCCTCCTTCGCGAATCCGAAGGTAATGTCGCGATCCGCGTCACGGAGACCGTCGGCGGCGAGGCCTATGAGGTTGCTGGTCGCGGAGAGCTCCAGCTCGGCGTTCTGATCGAGACCCTCCGGCGGGAGGGTTTCGAGCTTGGAATCAGCCGACCGCGCGTGCTGTTTCGCGACGGACCAAACGGGAGGGAAGAGCCGTACGAGACGGTCGTTGTCGACGTCGATGACGAATTCAGCGGCACGGTCATCGACAAGA
>JAFBAM010000040.1 GCA_019247755.1 Sphingomonas sp. | reverse complement strand
CATTGCCGCACTTGCCAGCTTAGCAGTGGCGCACCCGCGATGGTGTTCGCCAGCGTTCCTGAGGGCGATCTCGTCTGGACCAAGGGCGGCGACAGAGTGAAATCGGTGGCTTCTTCGAGCTTCGGCCACCGGGATTTCTGTGGAGAGTGCGGCACGCCCTTCCTCATGAAGGTCAACCACCAACCGGAAACGGTGGACTTCAGCGTGGCAACGCTCGACGAGCCGGAAGCGATCGCCCCCGGCTTTCACATCTTCTGGGGAAGCAAGATCGGCTGGTTCGAACCCAAGGACGAACTGCCGCGGCACGACAGGTTCAGGCCCGATACGAGGGGGCTCGGAGGAACTGAGCCCCCGGAGTGAGGTCAGTTAGCCCGCGCTCGATTGCGACGCGGCCGTGTCGAGATTGCTCTCGAGCCACTGCTGGATTTGACTGCGCGGCGCGGCGCCGACCTTCTGCGCGACCGGCTGGCCACCCTTGAAAAGCAGCATCGTCGGGATGCCGCGCACGCCATAGCGGCCGGGGATATCCGGATTCTCGTCGATATTGAGCTTGGCGATCGTCACCTTGTCGCCGAGCTCACCGGAGATTTCCTCGAGCGCGGGAGCGATCATCCGGCAGGGCCCGCACCATTCCGCCCAGAAATCGACAAGGACGGGCGTTTCCGAGCCGAGGACGTCGGAAGCGAAGCTTTGATCGGTGACAGTCTTGGTTGCCATGGCGGGCGAATCTCCTGGCGGGGTTCAATTGTTAACAAGGATATGGGCGTTTGGCCGGCGCCTCTCAAGGCATCAGTTCGATGAGTTTCGGGCCAGCCGTGTACAAGAGGGACGCGCTAACCTGCCGCCCCGGGAAGATGACCTGAAGCGCTTCAACATAGGCCTGCATCTGAGCGCGATGCGCGTTGGGGATATCGTTGTCGGTCGCGGGCACCTTGCCGGTTTTGAAATCGATGACGCTGATGCGGGTCTCCTCGACGCGAAGCCGATCGACCGTGCCGGCGATGACGCGTCCATCCGGGAGTGTTGCCGCCAGCGGCGCCTCACCTAGCGATTCGGGACCGAACAAAAGAGTAAAGCGCGGATCGGAGAGGATCCCGCAAACCTGGGTCACGATGTCGTCGCGGAGCACCGCATCGCTCACACCCGCCGAGCGTTCGAGCCAGCGCTTCGCCGCACCGGGTCGCGCACTCACCTCCACGGCTGGAAGTCGCTCGAGCAGCTGATGGATCCAGGTACCGCGTAAGGCGGCTGTCCTCATCGCCTCGCTTGGCGGAGGCGCAGTTTCGTCATCTGCTGCAATTGCCGACGGTGCGAGCGGTCGGGGTGGGCGTGCTTCGACCGGCGCGGGTTGCTTCGCCCAATCCGGGACGACGATGAGCGGCAGCTCGATCTTGTCCTTCGCCCGCCTCTGCAGCGCGCCTTTCGAACCGTAGCGGAGGGCGACATGCTCCTCGCCGGGTTCCGCGATGGAGCTCATCGCAGTCTCGACAATACGATGCCAGCAATTAGCAGGGCGCGGATCAGCGCCGTCCTTGCGCTCCTTCGGCCTGATCCCGCTCACGATCAGACGGTCAGCCGCACGAGTGAGCGCGACGTAAAGCAGCCGCATATGCTCCTCGAGCGCGCGCTTCTCCTCCGCCAAGATCACTTCGTCGAACGGCGGTCGGCGCTCCTCCTTCCTCGGGCGCAACAGCGGGGCCATGCCGACATTCTCGACCTCAATGTCGACCGTCAGCGGCGCGCGGCCAAGCCGGGCCGGATCCGCCGTCGCATCGGCGAGGATGACAACTGGCGCTTCGAGACCCTTGGCGCCGTGGACGGTCATCACCCGCACTTCGTTGGCAGGCGCCCCTGGATCGCGCTGGACATCGACGGTGCCGCGCGAGAACCAGGACAGGAACCTGTCGAGCGAGGCGGTCTCGTTCCGCTCGAATTCGAGCGCACTGTTCATCAGCTCATCGATGGCGTCGCGCGCGGCAAGGCCCAGCCGCGAGTAGAGCTTGCGCCGGCCCTGCATCGGTCCGCTGAGGATCGTTTCGAGGAACCGCGAGGGGGGCGTAAAGTCCGCGATCCGGAGCAGCTCGGAAAGCACCTCGTGCACCTTCGGATATTCATCGGCTCGCTCTCGCAATTCGCGCCACAGCGTGCTCTTCCGACCGTAAGCGAGCGCTCGGAGCTGGTCCTGGTCCCACCCGATCAAAGGTGAGACGAGCAGGCAGGCGAGGCTCAAGTCATCGTTCGGCTGTGACGCGAATTTCATGGCGGCGAGCAGGTCTTGGACGACGATCGGCTCGTGCAGATGAAGCCGATCAACACCCGCAACCGGCACGCCCGCGGAGAAAAGCCGTGCAACGATCAGCGAGGCGAGCTCGCCGCGGCTTCGGACGAGCACCAATATATCGCCGGGGCTCAGCGGTCGCCCCGTCGAGGCCAGCACCGGCGCCTCCTCGACCATCAGCCTGATCCGTTCGGCCAGCGCATTCGCATATTCGCGGTCGCGAATGCTGATCCAACGCTCTTCGCCTTCATCGCTGTCGTCCGGCGACGGTTCGACCGCGAATGGCTCCCACAACTCGACGGAGCCGGGCCGGGCATCGTGATGCGCACGATGGGGTGGCGGTGCTTCGCTTAGCCCGAGCGCGACCGGTCCGACCGACTCGATCACCTTGTCGACGACGTCGAGGACCGGCTGCGCCGAGCGAAAGCTGGCCGCAATCGAGAGGTCGCGGAACTCGCGAGCATCCTGCCGATAGCTGAACAGGTCGTCGCCGGTACTCATCGAAGCCGCGCGGCGCTTGAACTTCTCGCGCGCCTCGCTGAACCGCTGTGGATCTGTGCCCTGAAAGGCGTAGATCGCCTGCTTGAAGTCGCCGACCATGAAGAGCGTACGGACGCGCCGCTCGGCTTCGCTCGACCCGCTGAAGAACTCGTCGACGAGATGCTCGATGATCTCCCACTGCGCGGCGTTCGTGTCCTGCGCCTCGTCCACGAGGACGTGATCGACCTGCCGATCGAGCTTGTAGCGGACCCAGTCGCCCATCCCTGGCTGCTTCAGCAGTTTTCGGGTCCACTCGATCAGGTCGTTGAAATCGGCAACGCCGGCGGCGCGCTTGGCGGAGGCATAAGCCTTAGCGAAAGCCTGTCCGGCGCGGAGCCCCGAGGCGATATCGGCAGCAAGCCGCGCTCCGTTCTGAAGTTGCAGTAGCTCGCCGATGAGATTTGCTAGCCGGCCCGCATGCTCCTCATAATGCGGCTCGGCCTTGGCCTGACCTGAAGTGACCCGCGGTGTCCCCTTATCCGTCAGGACGACCTTGCGCAGATCGTTCAGCGAAGCGGCTCGCTCAATGGGCGTTAGGGCTAGCCAACCCTCGATCGTCTCCGCGTGGCCAATGCCCGTGGACGTGCCCCATCGCCGGTTGGCCTCGGCGACCGCGCGCAGCAGATCGCAATCGAAGCCCTCGTCACCGCAACGGTGCGAAATGTAGTCTTCGACCGATTCCTCAGGCAGCTTGATCAGGCGACGGATTGCCGGCTCGATCCGGTCGCGTTCGCCCAACGCCGCAAGCGCTTCCGGCCGGCGCGCACAAGCCTGCAGATATTCGACCGCTCCCGTTTCGCCGAGACGGCGGCTCAGTGACTGCACATCGCGGATGAGTGCTTCGTCGCAATTCTCTTCGGCGCTCGCCATGAGGTCGGCAAGCGTCCGCCGCACCAGCTCTTGCTCCGCCCTGCCCTCGATCGGCTGGAAACCCGGCACGATCCCTGCCTCGGCGGGGAACGCGGCCAGCAGCGATTGGGCGAAGCTATGGATGGTCTGGATCTTGAGCCCGCCCGGGCAATCGAGCACCCGGGCAAATAATTGGCGTGCCCGCTCACGCATCCGCGGGTCATTCGATTCGCCGAGGTGAAGCAAGTCCGTTCCCAGCTCGGAATCCTTGAGGCGCACCCATTTCGCGAGGCGATCGCCGATGCGGTTGGCCATCTCGGCCGCCGCGGCCTTGGTGAAGGTAAGGCACAGGATCGATTCTGGCCGCGCGCCCTTCAACAGCAGCCGGAGCACGCGCGCCGTCAGGACCTGCGTCTTGCCGGTACCTGCCGACGCCGAAAGCGACGCATGGACGGCAGGATCGGACGCCTGGGCCTGCTGGTCCTTCAGTTCCGGAAAGATTTTGAAGCGCGCGCTCATGCGGCTTCCCAACCGGCGTCGAACGCCATAGAGAATCGCGCATGGACGACAGCAACGACGACATCGACAAGGCCAACGAACAACGCCGGGCGAAGCTGGTGAAAGCTGGGGTCGCGGTCGGCGTGGGATCGGCAGCGATCGTCGCGGCCCTGCTCTACGCGTCCAAGGTCAAGAAAAAGCGCCGCTAGGCTCATTTGCGGCCGTACCATTCCTCAAGCCGCATCAGCTGATCGTAATCGCCGTAGGGCGCGTACGCGGGATTCAGCCTCGCGGTGAACGGCTCATCGCCGGTCAGCCACTTCTCGGCAGCTTCCGCAAAGTTGCGATAGGCGTGGGTCAGGAACTCACCCGGCTCCATGTCTTCGTCGGGCCGCATCAACCGGCCGAATTTGCCGCGGTAGCGCGCAAGCGACCAATATTCGAAAGCCTCGGGATCGCCTGAGACTCCTTCGAATCCGCCAGCCCGGCCGATCAAGCCGAGCAATCCAAGCTGCAGCGCGAAGCCTTCGTTGACGGACTTTTTCGAGGGCGGCTGGCCGGTCTTGTAGTCGATAATGGCGAGGGTGCCGTCAGGGAGGCGGTCGATCCGGTCGACACGGCCTTCGACCGTCACGCCCGCCAGGGCCGTCCCGCCTTTCAGCTCTGCCGCCAGTGGCCGTCGGCCCTCCGCCTGGTTCGTCCGCTCGATCGCCGCAATCCAGTCGATCGCTTCGAGGAGCCGCGGCGCCCACAAGGCGCGAAGCATCGGGTGGATGGCTTCGTCGCTCAGGAGCCGCTCGGCGCGCGCGCGCAGCTTATCGGGGTCGCAATTATCGTGCTGCTGCCAGTCCTGGAGGACTTGGTGGACGGCAGTCCCCTTCCATCTGGCGGTGTGCTCGTCATCGAGTGCATCGAGAGCACGCAGCTTGAGAATCGCCTGCGCATAGAAGGCAAATGGGTCCGCCTTAAGCCGATCGACCGCGGTGACGGAGATCTTGTTCGGCCGCTGCTCGGCCGGCGGCGATGGAGCGGGTCGACCGACCGGATGCGCCGGGCCAGGATCGTCGAGGATGCGCGTCAGCCGTTCGAGCCGGATGTCGTGGGGCAAGCCGCCGCTGATTGCATTCAGGCGCAGCAGGAAGCGCGAAGCGACAGTGGGAGACTTGGCGTCACGCCGCGCGCGCGTGATCAGCACTTCCGGCGCACCCAGCGCGCTCGCGAAATCATGGGCGGCAAGGCCGATGCGGCTATCGAGCGTCTGCATGCCGAGCGTCGCCCGTACCTTCGGCGGGAGCCATGGATCGGGCGCTGGAAGTGCAGGCCACACACCCTCGTTGAGGCCGCCGAGCACGACAAGATCGGCTTGCTGAAGACGTGCTTCGAGCAGGCCCCAGATGAAGATGCGCGGGTGGCCGCCATAGGGCGGACGGACGGCATGCGCGTCGAGCAGTTGCCGAAGAAGCGGGAGTGCATCGTCGGCAGCCACCATGAGACACCCGGCGGTCGGCGAAGATTGCAGCTCGGCGAGAACGTCGGCGGCCATGCGTCCGGCTGGGCCTTGCCAGGCGACATCGCCGGCCAGCGCCTCTGCCGCCTCGCCGAGGGCTCGCGCAAACTCCGACAAAGACAACGGCGCCTCGAATATTCGCTCGATATTCAAGACGCGCGGCCGAACCTTCTGCCATGGCAGCAACGCGCCGAAATGTTGGTCGAGACCGGCAATGCCTGCAGCCGGACGAGGACCGCGGAGCTTAAGGTCGAGCGCGCGCACCGCCTCTAGCCAGGCAAGGCGCTCGTCGCCCTCCCCACCCACCAACGGATGCTTGAGGAGTGCGAGAAGTGCGACCGGAGCAAGCTGCTCGGCGGCGGCGCTGGCAATGCCGAGCAGCAGCGTGCCCGCCGGCGTCGCCGATAAAGGCTTGCCGGCGCTGTCGTCGGCCGCAATGCCCCAACGCTCGAGCAGTGCGGACACCCGCGTCGCGAGCTGTCGATCAGGTGTCACCAATGCTGCGGTTTTGCCATGCGTCTCGATCGCTTCCCGCAGCGACAGCGCGATCGCCTGCGCTTCCGCAGCAGGATCGGCGAGTTCGGCGAGGCGGATACCGCTCAGACGACGCTCCGCCGGCTTCAAAGTCTCCCATTTGTGCGAATAGTCCGGCGCCGCCATCGCATTGGCAATCGCGCGACCGCGCGCGAGCGAAGATGAAAAGCCGCCCGACCAGCGCCATTGTTGGACCTCGCTGCGGGCGACGCCGAGGCGGTCGAGGAGGAGCTTGAGGTGGTACTGCGGGTGCGTCGCCTCACCCCGCCCATCTTGGTCGGGACCCAGCGCGTCCCATTCCTCGTCGGGAAAGACGTTGGAAAGCCACAGGCCTGGCACGACGACCGTGCCGTCTGCCAATCGCGCGACCCGCGCCACCAACGCCGCCACCGCGGGCGCGACGGCAGTAATGCCGGCTGCGACTGTGAACCCGGGCGGCTGCTCAACCTTCCAACGGTCGGCGAGGCGATGAAGCAGCCGGTTCCGGCGCTCCGCGAGATCGATCGCGCCATCGGCCGCGAGCAAGTGCGGCCACTGGTCATAGATCAGTTGCAGCTTCGCGAGCGACTTTTCCCAGTGACGCGCAAGGTCACTGGTTCCGGCCCCCGCATCCTTGAGGCGCGCTGGCTCGATCTCCTCGATGAGCAGTACATCGAGTGTCCGGGCGAGGTCCGCGGCCAGGCGCAGGCTTTCCGCACTTCCTTCACCGCGAACGATCGAGGCGAGCCGCAATAGTCTTTCGGTTGGATCGATCGCGGGCGGAACCGGAACATCGTCGATCCGGTCGAGAGCGCCTCCGACCCGCTCATCGAGCTCTGGATCGCCGACCGGGATGAGCCGTGGCAG
>JAFBAM010000311.1 GCA_019247755.1 Sphingomonas sp. | reverse complement strand
CACGCGGTAATGGTCGCCGTCGGGCGCGACGAACACCTGCGTCTTATGGCGGAGGCGACGGAAGGCGACCGAATGGATCAGCCGGTCCCGGTCGCGCTGGAAAATGTCGCGGGGGCCGCGCGGGCCCGAATTGGCTTCAGGATGGAGCCGGCCGCGCGATGTTGTGGGAGTTGCGGCGAGCCCGGGCGAAAGCGTCATTCAGTAGCGAGTGGCGCAATCCGGTCGGTTTGGGAATTGGTAAAACGGAAGGCGTCGATCCCCGCGGTCTTCAGGTCTTCAGAGAATATCTGTGCATCGGAAGATCCGCGGAAGGGCCCGACCAGCAAGCGGGCACGGTCCTCGCTGCGTGACACGTATGGTTTGATGCCGTCGAACAGGTCCGGGTTCTTGGCCTTCAGGCGCTCAAAGCGGCTGGCGAGATCGTCGACATTCTGGCCGCTTGCGAGTTGAATCCAGATCTTCGGTTGGAACGCCGCGACAGGGCGTTGCACGGCCGCGGGGCCATGTGGCTGGGCATAGGAAACCTGCACGGCCTTGGCTTGCGCCGGCGACGCGGCGGCCGTGTGCAGCCATGAATCGATCCCGGATAGCCGATCGGCGCTGGCGTAAGCGGTGTCGCCCGAATCCGGGAAGATGCCGAAGTTCACCGCCGCGGCCTTTTGACCGGCCGACAGCGAAGGAAGCCGCTGCAGGAATGGCGCCACTCCAGCCGAAGCGCCCGGCATTACTGCATTGATCGCGGTCACTGCCGAATTGGCATCTCCGGTGAGAGCAAGAACGAATGCGCGAACCCGGGCAACACCAGCATCGCCCTTGGCCGACAGCGGTGCGAGGGTTTGCAATGCCGTTGCCCGATCCCCGCTGATTGCCAGGCTCAACGCCAGGCGACGACGCGCTTCGTCGCTGTCCCGCGTGCTGAGCGCGAGACGATAATCAGCCTGCGCCTGTGACTGCTGGCCCAACAGGTCATAGGCCAGGCCGCGGTCGCAGGCGAAGCTGGCGACCGAGGCACCAAGCTGTTCGGCACGCTTGAAGTAAGGCATGGCCGCCTTGGGATCGCCATTGGCAACCGACACCGCACCCATTCCGGCCTGCGGATCTGGACTCTTCGGATCGACCTCATCGGCGCGGGCAAAGAAGCCCGCAGCGGCCTGCGCGTCGCCCATCTCCAGCGCTGCCTTGCCGGCGCCGATCAGCGATTCAAAATCGCTGGGCTGCGCAGCGAGCGTGCGAACGTATCGGGCGAGCGCCGCCGCCGGACTCTCGTCATAAGGCGAATAGCTTCCTTGCGCCGACGCCGAAGCAGCAGCCAGTGCGCATGCGCACACGAGTATGGCTCCGCTCAGCCGAATCTGCATCAGTCCCCGCAACATTCCCTCCCGGTGGGGTACAGAATCTTGCGAAGAGCTTTCTGCCTAGAGGGTTTACGGCGAGCCGTGCGGGCAAGGCGGTGAGGAGCGCCGATTCCAACGAAAAAGGGCGGCCCAGACGGACCGCCCTCAATCCTTGGCCCGCTTAGGGCTTATTGGTTGTTTTGTCGGTTGAGGAACCGCGGGATGTCGATCGGCTCGCCACGAAACCCAGGCTCGGTGTCCTCTTCATCCTCGTCGAGCTGCGCCTTGGGCGCGCCGCGAGCGATGTTGGACATGCGTTCGAACAGGGTACCGCCGCCACTGCTCGCGGTTGGAGCCTCGACTTCGTCCTCGTCTTCCGGCGGCGCGATGGGCGCGGAGCCGACCGGCGCCGTTAGGATGTCGTCGGCACCAAGCACCAGCTCGTCATCGCCTTCGGCTTCCGCCACCGGCTGCTCGATCGCTTCTTCCTCGATCGGAGCGACCGGTTCAGCGGCGGCTGCCGCCGGCTGGCGTGCGGGGAAGCTGAACACCTTGGCGGGCTGCGGCTGCGCGCCGACCTCGGCCTCGATGCCGGTCGCGACGACCGATACGCGAATCTTGCCGCCGAGGTCGTTGTTGAACGCCGAGCCCCAGATGATGTTCGCGTCGGGGTCGACCAGTTCCTTGATGTGACTGGCGGCCTCGTCGACCTCCATCAGGCGCATGTCTTCGCCACCGGTGATGGAGATGATGACGCCCTTGGCTCCCTTCATCGAAACGCCGTCCAGCAGCGGATTAGAGATGGCCTTCTCGGCGGCCTCGATGGCGCGGTTGTCGCCATCGGCTTCGCCAGTGCCCATCATCGCCTTGCCCATCTCGCTCATCACCGAGCGGACGTCGGCGAAGTCGAGGTTGATGAGGCCGGGCATGACCATCAGGTCGGTGATCCCGCGAACGCCCTGCTGCAGCACCTCATCGGCCATTTCGAACGCCTGCTTGAAGGTCGTTTCGGAATTGGCGAGCCGGAACAGGTTCTGGTTCGGAATGACGATCAAAGTATCGACATGCTGTTGCAGCTCGGAAATGCCGGAATCGGCCGAGCGCGAGCGGCGCGCGCCTTCGAAGGCGAACGGCTTGGTGACGACGCCAACCGTCAGGATGCCCTTATCGCGTGCCGCCTTGGCGATGACCGGCGCCGCACCGGTGCCGGTGCCGCCGCCCATGCCGGCCGCGATGAAGCACATGTGGGCACCTTCCAGCGCCTGCAGAATCTCGTCGAGCGTTTCTTCCGCTGCGGCGCGGCCGATCTCGGGGCGCGAGCCAGCGCCGAGACCCTGCGTGATCTTCAGGCCGAGCTGAATGCGGCGGTCCGCCTCCGAATTGTTGAGGGCCTGGGCGTCGGTATTGGCAACGACGAAATCAACGCCCTGGACGTCGGCCCGCATCATGTTGGCAATCGCGTTGCCGCCGGCGCCGCCGACACCGATAACGCTGATCCTCGGCCGAAGCTCATCCACCTCAGGCCGGATGAAATCGATGCTCATGTCCCTAAACCTCCCCCAAACACCGCAACGCGTTGAGCCTTCGGGAAGAATCTTTGAATCATTGCGAGTCCCAAGCCAAGCGGAAAAGTTAACGCTGGTCGAAAAAGTGGGGATGAGTGTCGCCCGAAAGACTCACTTATCCACAGGTTGAACTCAATCGAGCTGCAGTTGTTCAATCCGCGGGACGGCGAAGGCCCACCAGATGCCTCCGATGCCGGCAACCGCTGCGGTGAGATAAAAGGCGCTGTCATAGCCGGCACGGTCGACGATGATGCCGGTGATGATCGGCCCAATGATGCCCGAGAAGTTTCCGACCGCGTTCTGAAACCCGACCCAGGTGCCGGATGCGCGTGGGCCCGCAAACATCTGAGCGACGGCGTAAAGGTTGGTCGACCCCAGCGCCGAACCCGCGCCCGCGAGCGAAAGAAGCAGGCCGATCTCAACCGGACCTCGAGCGAAAACGAGACCCAGAATCGAGACTGCAGGCAACAATTGGCTCGCGACCATCATGCATCGGCGACAGTCGGCTTCGGACCGGCCCGAACGCGTCCACCAGTCCGAAAAGTGGCCGCAGGCGAAGGCGGTTGCCCCCTGCACCGCGTAGCCGATCGTCGCCAGCATCGTCATTTCAGCGATCGAAAAGCCGCGCGACTTGGTGAGGAACAGCGGAATCCAGGCGAGCAGAAAGTAGAAGCAATAATTGTTGAGGGCATGTCCGATCGAGGTCGACCACAACGGCCATCCCACCATCATTTTGCCGAGTGGAACGCGCGCGCCTCCGTCATGATGGCCGGTCGTCGGGAGGGCCCGGATCGCGCGCTGCCACGGCAGCAGCCAGATCAGGGTCACGATGCCGAAGGTGAAGAAAATCCAGCGCCAACCCAGCGAACCGAGGATGATGCCGCCTGCGAGGGTGCCTGCTGCGGGTCCGAGCGCGATCCCTGCGGCGACTGCAGCATTAGCCATGCCGCGGCCTTCGGCGGGCACGTGGCGGGCAATGAGCTTCGAGCTGCCCGGGAAGGAAATGCTCTCGCCAACGCCGAGCATGATGCGGAGCACGAGCAGCGAGGCGAAACCGCCCGCGAAGCCCATGAGCAAGGTGGCAGCGGACCAGACCATGATGCCGATCGCCATCAAGCGGTAGACAGAGAAGCGATCGCACAGCCAGCCGGCGAAGAATTGAACCGGCGCGTAGATCCAGAAGAAGGCGGAGAAAGCGAGACCGTAAGCCTCAGCGGTCAGGCCGAGGTCGTCCTTCATCTTGGGCGCGGCGATGCTTATCGACCCACGGTCGACGTAGTTGAGGAAGACTGCGACGCCCAGAAGGAAGACAAGCGCGCTCGAGCTTCGCCGTACAACCGCAATCGTCGCCATGCGCTTCCCCCTCAGTCCTATCTAATAGCCGCCCTTCATCGCCTGCACGAAGCGGCCGAACATCCCCTTCGGTGCCGGCGTCCGGATCGTCGGGCCGCCAATGTCGCGAATGTCGCCGCGACCGCTCGCGGCGAGCAGCGCCAGTCCGACCAAAGTCGAGAAGGCCGGGCCGCTGTGCGCATCGGGAAGACCGATAATCTGCTTCGGGCGACCGACGCGCACGGCGCGGCCAAGCACGCCCTGCATATAGTCCGCGACATTCTTGAGCTCTGCGCCGCCGCCTGTCAGCACGACCTGGCGCCCGACGGGTCCGGTAAAGCCAAGGCCCTTCAAGGCCGCCTCGATCTCGTTCGTCAGTTCCTCGACCCGCTGGCGGATCACCATCATCAGCTGGGCGCGCGTCATCTTCATCGGCTCCGCACCCGGTTCGGCCCCGATCTGCGTCGCCTCGATCATCTCATGATTGTCGCGCGGGCTGGTCATGGCCGACCCATAGAAGCACTTCAGACGCTCGGCGTCGCGGCGCTGGACCGCGAACGCGGCGGCGATGTCGTTGGTGATGTCCTTCGCGCCCAGCGGGATCGAGCGTAGCCCGACGAGCATGCCGCCATAGTGTACGGACACGTTGGTGACCTCGGCGCCCATCTCGACCAGCGCGACGCCGAGCTCTCGCTCCTCCTCGCTGAGACAGGCGAGCGCGGCGGCGATCGGAGACGCCACGATGGCGCGAACGCCAAGATGCGCCTGACGGATTACCGTATCGATGTTGCGGAGCGGGGACGGCTCGGCGGCGATGACATGGATATCGACGCCGAGGCGGGTGGCGTGGAGGCCGATCGGCTGTTGGACGCCTTGGGCGCGGTCGATGGTGTAGAGCGCGGGGTGGGCGTGGAGCACCACCTGGCCGTTCTTGTCGATCGCATTGCGGCCAGCGTGAAGGAGCTGGTCGACGTCCGCCTGCTCGACCGCGTGACCGCCAAGCTCGACTTCGACGTTCGCGACGTCACTGACGAGGCCGCCGGCGCCGTAGCTCGCCCAGACGTCCTCGACGGTGAGCCCTGACATGCGCTCGGCAAGCTCCACCGCCTCACGCACCGCGAATTCGCTTGCGCCCATGTCGGTGATGAAGCCGCGCTTCACGCCGCGGCTCTCGCGCTGGCCGGTGCCGAGCACCGTCAGGCGCCGCTCCGCATCCTCACGCGCAATCATCGCGCTGACCTTCGACGAGCCAATATCGAGGACGGCGATCAGATCGTGTTCGACGGCTTGAGCCACTCCTGCTCAGCCCTCCTGCTTCGGAGTTGGTGCGATTGCTTCGCCCGGCGCGCGCGGCAGGCGGACGATCATCTTGCCCGGCACGCGAAGATCGAAGCGGACGATGCCGCGGCCAAGCATCCCGCTCTGCTTGTCGAGACGAGCGAACTTCATCATCGCGGCCTTCGCAGCTTCCTCGCCCTCGGGGAGCGCGACGGTCTCACCCGACTGGAAGCTCAAGTCCCAGCGGCGGCCGCCGACCCAGGTCGCCGACGCAAGCTGCGGTTTCAGCGTTGGAACCGCGCCCATCAGACGGACCAGCTGTTCCTCCTGCCCATTGGCGCCGGGACCGATCAGGAGTGGCAGGTCGGGCATCTTGTCGACCGGGACGCGGTCGAGGACGATGCCCTCATGGTCGATCAGGGCGAGCTGGCCCTGGCTTTGCCACAGCGCGGCAGGCGTCCGCTCGACGATGTCGATGACCAAGGTGTCGGGCAGCCGCCGAGACACGCGCGCGTCCTTGACCCAGCCGTAACCGAGCAGGCGCTGGCGGATGTCGGATACGCTGACCAGCGCCTGGGGTGCCTTGGATGAACCGCCCCGCTCCGCCGCCTTGTGCAGCTCGTCGGTGACGACGGCGTCGACCAGCGCGCGGTTCATGTGGTTGATGCCGACGATCTGGTAGCCACTGACCGTGAAGCCCGCGTGACCGATTGCCGTGCCCGCAGCGCGCTCTGCGCGAGCCGGGATGTCCAACGCAACCAGGACCACGACCGCAATTGCGAGAAGGAAAGCACCGAAAACCAAAGCGGCGATCTTGTTAGCGCGCGCCTGGTCCACCGGAAGGCGCTTGGCGATCTTCTTGGGGACCGCAACCTTCGACGGCTTCTTGGCTTTGGCACGGCCCGAGCCGCCGCCCCGACGGACGTGCGCAGCGCTCATTTGAGCGCCTCGTCGATCAGTCGCTCGACCAGCTCGCCGTAAGGAATGCCCTTCAGCTTCGCCTGTTCGGGCACGAGGCTCAGCGGAGTCATCCCCGGCTGGGTGTTGACCTCGAGCAAGTAGATGCCGTCCTCGCCCCGCTCGTCGTCCCAGCGGAAGTCGGAACGCGAGGCACCCTTGCAGCCGAGCAGCTGATGCGCCTGAGCGGCCATGTCCATCATCGCGCAGGTGATCTCGTAGGGGATTTCGGCCGGGCAGATGTGCGTCGTCAGGCCATCGGTATATTTCGCGTCATAGTCGTAGAAGCCGGCTTTAGTCTGAAGCTCGGTCACCGCCATCGGATCGCCGCCCATCACCGCCACGGTCAGCTCGCGGCCCTTGATGAAGGGCTCGGCGAGAAGCTCGCTGAAATGATTCCAGGGACCTTCGACGTCCTTGCCGATCGGGTTGCCGGTATTGCCGTCCTCGGTGACGATCGCGACGCCGACTGAGGAACCCTCATTGACCGGCTTGACGACATAGGGCCGCGGTAGCGGGTCTTCCTGGTGCAGGCTTTCGCTGGAGACGATCTTGCCCTCGGGCATGCGGATGCCGTGCGGCACCAGCACCATCTTGGTCAGCTCCTTGTCGATCGCGATGACCGAGGTTTCGAGCCCGCTATGGGTGTATTTCAGGCCCATCAGGTCCATCATGCCCTGAACGGTACCGTCCTCACCGGGCGTCCCGTGTAGCGCATTGAAGACCACGTCGGGTTTCAGCTCGGCGAGGCGCGTGGCGACGTCCCGGTTCATGTCCAGTTCGGTGACGTTCGACCAGCCGCGCTCGCGCAGCGCCGCGGCGACACCCTTGCCGCTGGTCAGCGACACCTCGCGCTCGGACGACCAGCCCCCCATCAGGACGACAACGTGGAGATCCTTGTTCATGCGTCGCCGACCCGCTGGATTTCCCATTCGAGAGTGATGTGGGTTTTCGCCTCGACCCGGCGCCGGACTTCCTCGCCCAACGCCTCGATCTCCGCGCTTGTCGCGCTACCGAGGTTGAGGAGGAAGTTGCAATGTTTTTCCGAGACTTGCGCGTCGCCCATCGTCAGCCCGCGGCAGCCCGCTGCATCGACCAAAGCCCATGCCTTGTGGCCGGGCGGGTTCTTGAAGGTCGAACCGCCAGTGCGGCTGCGCAGCGGCTGCGATTCCTCGCGGGCGCGGGCGATGGCGTCCATCTCGGCGCCGATCGCTTCGGGATCGCCGGGCGCTCCGCGGAACACGCCTTCGATCACGACGGCACCGGCGGGCACCTCGCTGTGGCGGTAGGTGTAGCCGAGCTTCTCGATCGGCCATTCGACCACTTCGCCTGAGCGGAGAACAAGCCGCGCCGAAACGAGGATGTCACTGACCTCGCGCCCATAAGCGCCGCCGTTCATTCGGACGAAGCCGCCAACGGTACCCGGGATCCCCCGCAGGAACTCGAGACCCGCGATGCCGGCGTCGCGGGCGGTTGAGGAGACAAGGATGCCGCTGGCTCCGCCGCCGCAGCGCAGGGTCACGTCATCGACCTTCTCGATCTTCGAGAAGGCCTTGCCGAGCCGGATGACCACGCCGGGAACGCCGCCGTCGCGGACGATGAGGTTTGAACCGAGGCCGAGTGCCATCACGGGGGTTTCGGGATCGAGATCCTTCAGGAAGGACACCAGATCCTCTTCATCCTTCGGTTCGAACAGCCATTCGGCACTGCCGCCGCTCTTGAACCACACCAAGGGCGCGAGCGGCGCGTTTGGCGTCAGGCGTCCGCGCACGGAGGGCATGGTCGCGACGGCGGTCACTTCTTCGCCCTCGCGTCGCAGACCCCCTGCGCCAGCGCCGCGGCCCATTTGGTGATGTCGCCGGCGCCCATGCAGATCACCATGTCGCCGTCGGCGGCGAGGTCGCGCAGCTCGCGGCACAGCTCATCGAGGTTTTCCACAGTGCGAACCATGCGGTGACCCTTCGCACGCAGGCCCTCGACCAGGGCTGCCGCATCCACGCCTTCGATCGGCTCCTCGCCGGCGGGATAGACGGGCGTCACGAACACCACGTCGGCGTCGTTGAAGGCACTCTGGAACTCTTCCATCAGCGACTGGAGGCGGGTGAAGCGGTGCGGCTGCATGACCGCGATTACCCGCTCCTTCGCACCTTCACGCGCGGCCGAGAGCACGGCACGGATCTCGGTCGGGTGGTGTGCGTAATCGTCGATGATCACGGCGCCGTCCGCTTCCCCCACCTTGGTAAAGCGACGCTTGACCCCTTCAAACCGTTCGAACCCTGCAACAATTGCTTCATCGGAAATGCCAAGCTCGAGCGCGACGGCGATCGCGGCCAGCGCATTCTGCACGTTGTGGCGTCCGGGAATGGGGACGTGGACCGCCAAAGTGCGGCGTTCGCCATCCTTGTCGAGGATGAGAGCGTCGAACTTCGTGCCGCCTGCGACAGGCGTCACATTGTCCGCCCGAACATCCGCCAGCGCCGAGAAGCCATAGGTGACGATCCGGCGGTCGCGGATGCGGCCGATGATGTTCTGCACCTCGGGATGATCGACGCAAAGCACCGCGAGCCCGTAGAAAGGCACGTTCTCGATGAACTCGACGAAGGCGTCCTTCACCCGGTCGAAGCTGCCGTAATGTTCGAGATGCTCGGGATCGATGTTGGTGACGACGGCGATGGTGCCGTCGAGGCGGAGGAAGCTGCCGTCGCTCTCATCTGCTTCGATCACCCACCAGTCGCTCTTTCCCAACCGGGCGTTCGAGCCGTATCGGTTGATGATTCCGCCGTTGATGACGGTCGGATCGACACCGCCGCTGTCGAGCAAGGCGGCGACCATCGACGTCGTCGTGGTCTTGCCGTGGGTGCCGGCGACCGCGACCGTCTTCTGCATCCTCATCAGCTCGGCGAGCATCTCGGCACGGCGAACGCGTGGGAGGCGCCGCTCCGCGGCGGCCTGGAACTCCGGGTTCGTCTCCTTGATGGCGGTGGAGCAGACGACCACCGCAGCGTCCCCGAGATTGTCGGGCGAGTGGCCGATGCTGACCGGAATGCCCGCCTTCTTGAGTTTCTCGACCACGTAGGAGTCCGCCGCGTCGGACCCCTGCACCTTGTAGCCGAGCTGGTGCATCACCTCGGCGATGCCGGACATGCCGATGCCGCCAATGCCGACGAAGTGGATCGTGCCGATGTCGGTGCCCAGCGCCTTCATCATGCCGGCACGGCTCCGTCAGGAGCGGTGGCTACTACACGTGGAGCAAGGCCGACGGGAATCGGCGAAACACCATTTCCGATGCGCTCGACGAGGTCGGCGAGATCGCGCGCGGCGTGCGGACGCCCGACCGAAAGCGCTCGGCCGGCGGCATTGTTGAGCGCGACCGGGTCCATCGCCAGCGCCTCGATCTGGCGCGCGAGCACGTCGGGCGTGAAATTGTCCTGCCGGATCGCGCGTGCGCCGCCGGCCCGTACCATCTCGCGAGCATTGGCGGTCTGGTGATCGTCGGTGGCGGCGGCAAACGGGATCAGGATCGCAGGCCGTCCGGCAGCGGTCAGCTCGGCGATAGTCGAGGCTCCGGCGCGGCCGATCATCAAATGACAGTCGGCCAGCTTCTCGGCCATGTCTTCGATGTAGGTCATCAGCTCTGCGGGGATTCCGAGCTCGGCATATTGCGAGCGCACGCGCTCGATGTCGTCGGGCCGGCATTGCTGCACGACCTGGAGGCGGCGACGCAGCGACGGCTCTAGCATACCGAGGCCCTGCGGCACGATCTGACTGAGTATCGTCGCGCCCTGGCTTCCGCCGGTGACGAGGATCTTAAGCGGCGCCACTTCATCGAACGGCGGGAACGGCATTTCACCCAGGCGCGCAATCTCCTCGCGCACCGGATTGCCGACCAGCACGGCCTTGGCCTGATATCTCGGCTTCAGCCGGTCGATCTCGTCATAGGCCGTGCCGATCGCCTCGGCCTCCCCCGCAAGCAGCCGGTTGACGCGGCCCATCACCGCATTCTGCTCATGGAGGACGGTCGGAATGCGCATCGAACTTGCAGCGAGCAATGACGGGAAGGCCGGATAGCCGCCGAAACCGACGACCGCATCGGGCCGATGCTCGCGATAGAGGCGCTTCGCCTGCCCCCTGCCCTTGATCACCGAGCCCGCGGCCTTCAGCCAGCCGACCGGCCCGCCACCGATGCGCCCTGCCGGAAGGATGTGCACCGGCACGTTCTCGAACAGGCCGGGGAAGCGCGCGCCCCGCTCGTCCGTGATCAGCAGCACGCCGTGGCCGCGGCTCTTCAGCTCCGCAGCCAGCGCATGTGCCGGAATCATGTGTCCGCCGGTGCCCCCCGCGGCCAGGACAAAGTTCATGTAGTCAGCGACTCCCCGCTCCACTTCACGACATAGGGCGAACGGGTGAGATACGGGTTCCGGCGCGTGAACGCGAGCAGCAAGCCCATGCCGATCGACAGGGCCAGCATCGAGCTGCCGCCATAGCTGATGAAGGGCAAGGTCATGCCCTTGGAAGGCGCAAGCTGCACGTTGACCATCATGTTGATCAGCGCCTGCAATCCGAACTCGACCGCGAGGCCCGCCGCGGCGAGGATCGCGAAGCTATTGTCCTCGTCGAGGAGCTTGATCAGCACCCGCGCGACGATGCCGAGATAGAGCAGAGCAATGGCGAGGCACGCGATGAGCCCGAATTCCTCGCCGATGACCGAGAAGATGTAGTCGGTGTGCGGCTCGGGCAGCCCGAACTTTCGCGTGCCGCCGCCCGGCCCCATGCCGAACAGCCCCCCCGCGGTCAGCGTCCGCATCGCATTCTCGGTCTGGAAATTGTCGCCTGTGCCGAACAGGAATTCATCGATGCGCGTCGTCGCGACGTCGTAGAAGAAGTAAGCCAGCACCACGCCGACCAAGCCCACGACGGCAAGGCCGGCCAGGATCCGCATGTTGAGGCCCGCGAGCGCGAGCATCGCGACCCAGACGGCGCAGAAGATGATCGTGCTCCCGAAGTCGGGCTGCTTCATCAAAAGATACGCGACAAAGCCGGTCACTGCCGCTGAGATCGGAAATACCGGAAGCGACTTGTCGGTCTCCTTGAGGCTAAGGAGCCATGCCATTGCAACGACGAAGAAGGGCTTGAGGAACTCCGACGGCTGGACCTGGCCTAGGCCGAAGTTGATCCAGCGCCGCGCCCCGTTCACTTCGGGGCCGACCATCGGCACGAAAATC
>JAFBAM010000301.1 GCA_019247755.1 Sphingomonas sp. | reverse complement strand
TACACCTGTCTCGGCACTTTACCTAATCTCGCCATGGTGTCCGCTTTCCACCCAATCCTGACGCTCGGTTGGCGTCCACTTTCGACCCATTCCTGCCGCTTGCAACTGTCGTATAAAGTCGGCTGATGAGAGTAGCGGTGGCCACCTTCGCCCTTACGTGCTTCGCCGCGTGCTCGCCTCAAGCTGATACACCGCACGTCAGGCCATCCGAGCAAGCACTCGTGAACCGTGCGCTCGACATCTACTCGAAGGGCAAAGTCACACGGGCAGAGCTGCTCAAGACGGTCGACCCGGTTGTCGTTTACCTGCCCAAGATGACGTGCGTTGGGTTGAACCTGAAGCCGGGGACAATGGGAGGGGACACAACGATGTGCTTCGACCGCGCCGGAAAGTTTCTCGGCTACTATGTCAACGGGGACTAGCGACAGCTTTCGACCCAAAGCTGACTCTAGGCTGGCATCGGCTTTTCGACCCATTCCTGCCGTGCCAATGACTCATTGCGGACATCGAAGTCCCGCGACGCGAAAACGCCCGACAGGGTGGAAGTCTGCCGAGCCGTTGGAGTTAAGGTCGGGGTTGACCCCGCGTGCACTAAGTCGATGAGGGTTACTAACAGGTAAAACGGAAGGGCTGTATGGTCCCAACCGGTTTAGCACCAAGCCGCGACTGCATTAACGCGCTTCACTGGCCGCGTTCACTGTTCAGCGCGGTCGGCGATCCGGATCCTTTGCTATTCTCCTCCGCACTCAATTCGACTGGTGACAAAAAGGCCCCACCCGCTTGCGAACCCAACGACCAGCGGATTTGGGCAGGAAACTCCTGCCCGTGTTCGACCCGAAGCTTTAAAAAATCGCCTATTCTAGTGCCGTCGGCGACCTCGAGTCGAAATACGCCTCGTGAGACATCTAGGATCACGACGTCAGTTTGAAGCCGTCAGAGTCGATGAGTACGGCCCTTCTTCTTATGTCAATGCGTGGTGGACGCTTGGTCTGTAGGGTCATGCGAGCTTGCCGAATCTCTGCTCAAAGCCGCTCATCGACTGTCGATCCCGCTGACTTTTAACGCATGGGGAAGTTAGACCCATCTGGGATTTTGAGCGTTGCCAGAGTCAGCGTCAAGCAAAGACGACCCCGACCGTGCGTCGCCTCGCCAATGCCTAATTTTCCTCGCCTGGGTGTCACCCAGACGCGGAAGCGGCCACGAAGCCGCACAAAGCCAGCCTAGTGACAGATACCAGCGATCCTGTTCCGGAACACGGGCGAGCAAGCGGCGGAAAGTGAGGGGGTGCGACGTGGTTTCCCTTCGGCTGCCGGACGTGCTCGGGGCTGGCGTCCTGAGGCGACGCGCGATCGTCATTCGGCAGAAGACCGGGCGGCCCGTCCAATTCGAGATTTTGGAACAGGCGCGGCGCTCGCTTGCTGGCTAAATATTAGGCCTGGTGAGCCGGACGGCTGGCTGTTTGACGGGATGTGACCCTTCTTCAGCCAGCTGTTGCCGTGGGTGGTTTTAGAACTGACCTACGGGCACGACGCGTAGCCAAACCGACGCCCGCGAAGCCTAAAAGCATCATTGCCCACGTAGACGGCTCGGGAACAGCGGTTCGAGTATTCACGACGATCGAGCTGAGCTTGAATCCATCATAAGTGCGATCCGGGTTCGGAGCGGCGGCGCCAATCAACCACACGTTGCCAAAGTTTCCTGCCGAGTTGAACACAGACGCTCCGCTCGAGCCATTTATTGACCATGCGTTGGCGGTCAGCGCTTGCCAGATTGCATTCGAGTTATTGAGGACGAGTGGGGTCGGAACCGGAGAAGTGTATGCGCCCGCGAGGCTGGCAAAGCTGACGGTCGCGTCGTTATCGGGCGTTTGTCCCGCGATAGAGAAGGGAGTTAGGACGGCCGACTGTATGTTCACGGCCTGGTTGAAGACCAGGATGACGAAATCATACTGACCCTGGTTGTCGATTGTATGGGAGTTGCTGGAACCGTTCTCGTTGGGGTTGGTGACGCCAAGTCCCGCGGAATACGAACCGAGGAAAGCCCGTTGAATGGCGTTATTGTTCAAATCGAAAGCCGACGCCTGAACCGAGATCGTGCCATTGCTGAAGGTGAGAATGTTGCCGGGATTCCCGTTCACCGGCGAGTTTCCACCGGTGAAGCTGATGGTCACCGACGCAGCGGCCGGTGTGGAACAAGCGATCAATAAGGCGGCGCACGCTATTCCGGCACGAGATTTCAAGATTACCCCCATCAATGCCTCCAAGCACCAAGGGGTTAATCTTTTATTTTGCTGCAACTGTAAAACAGTAAATTTACGCATTCCCTGAAGGCTCGTGGTTCGGCTGGTAGCGATCGCGAGCGATTTAGTGGCCCCGGGGAGGATGAAAGACGTTCTACCATTTCAGCTGGACCAGGACGGGCAGTTTATCGAGTTCCGTCCGGAGGCGAGCACGGGTTTTATGAAGCGACCAATCGTTTTGTAGGGCCAACCAATACTCAGGCGAGCTTCCCGTCACTCTAGCAAGGCGAAGTGCCATTTCTGGCGTGATTGGTGCGCGGCCATTCAAGATCTGGTTTAGACGTACTGTAGATATTCCCATCGCGCGGGCGAAATCGGCCTGCCGGATAGGCATTTGCTCGAGCACCCGCCGAAGCCGCAGTCCTGGAATCGGAGGTGATGACAGAAGTGACACGAGAAAGATTATCGCAAGGTGAGTTGCAAATACCAGCCAAAGACTATTGGGGCGTAGTTACCCTTGTTGCTAACGACCATTTGCTGAAGCAGGATGCGGGCGTGAGGGGACTGTGAAGAGCGTTCAAATCATTTTGCTTTCGTCGGCTACGATTGCCGCCGGATCGCCTTGCTGGGCGGCCGACGCCCTGCAGTTCGGCAAAGCTCCAGCTTGGGTTTTGCCCCAAGCTATTCCCGCTGCTTCCGACAAGGCCGCGCAAGCGCCCTTCGCGGTGCTTCTGAATGACCAACAGGCACAATTGGAGCCGGGCAAAACAGTCACCTACACTGAGCTGGCGCTAAAGATTCAGAAGCCTGAAGGGCTAAGCGCCGGGAACATCTCAATCCCGTGGAACCCAGCGACGGACACAGTGACCGTCAACAAGCTGCAGATCCGTCGCGGAGATCAGGTCATCGATGTCCTGGCGGGCGGTCAGAAGTTTACCACCATGCGCCGTGAGGCCGGCCTCGAGGCGGCGACCCTCGACGGCTATCTGACGGCTAATATTCAACCCGAAGGCCTCCAGGAAGGGGACATCGTCGATCTCGCTACCACCGCCGAGCATTCGGACCCGGTGATGGGGCCACATGTCGAGACCACGTTCGGCCGATGGATCGGAGTTCCTATTCGGCGCGCGCACGTCCGGCTCGAATGGCCTGCCACGATGCGATTGAACATTCACGCGAAAGGTTTTGCCGCGCAGCCCATAGACCGGGGCGACCGCAAGCTCCTCGAAATCATGGCTCAGGATGTTGAGCCAATCATTCCGCCGGCCAGTGCCCCCGCCCGTTTCAGCGTTACGCGTTTCGGCGAAGCGACCGACTTTAAGTCATGGTCGGACGTCGCACGACTGGTAATGCCGCTCTACACCAAGGCGGCCGTTATTGCCCGCAGCGGGACGCTTCACGACGAAGTTGAAAAGATCAGGGCGGCAACC
>JAFBAM010000285.1 GCA_019247755.1 Sphingomonas sp. | reverse complement strand
CGCCGGCCGCGATGAAATCGCAGCGCTCGTGCTGGGTGCCGCGCCAAGCGGTTCGCCGGGACCGCTGGTCGTCAACTTTACCGGCCATGATGCCGGCCAGCTCCCATGCCCCGTGATGATCATCCCGGGCTCGCTGACCGACGAGCGGCTCGAGCAGCTGTCTTAGTTCGCCAGACTAGTTTACCATCTTCTCAATGGGGCGACGCCGGGTTCTCAGATGATGGCGCTGAAGCTACTGCAGGCACTGCAGTTGCAGGCGCGGGCGTCGGCACCGTCGATGGCGCTGGGGCGGCCGCTACCGCTGGCGCTGGCTTGTTAAGAGACAGACGGACGAAAATCTCTTTCTCGATCTTTTCGAAGGCGCCCTGATAGATCGCCGGATCAGTCATCGGTTCTTCGTCGGACGAACCCATGCCGTACATCATGCTCTTGGTCTTCGCCATTACGAAGTTTAGCCGTATGCGTGAACCCGTTCCCCGATCTTCGATGAACGCCGAAACGACCGGGGTCTTCTTCGAACGCCCGAAACCTACGAACGGCATCCAAGTCGTGTGAGACTGAACCGAAGCCGTGCCCGTGATCAATCCAGTATCCTTGTCCGCCGCGCCAATGCGGTATCCAGCATCTTGCAGAACGGTCATGACAGCCGGAAATGTGATCGTCTTCGGGGCATCAAAATCACGAGCCTGAATCTGCTGAAGGGCGAGACCAGTCAGCTCCTGCTTCTTCCCAGCAACCGCCGCGGATCCAAGTAGCAACGAAGCTGCCGAAACCGTCATAAGAAAGACACGCATTACACCCCCCTCAGAAAGAACTACTTCGAGATTGAAAATCGACGACACGCTTGTCGGGGCCGAACTTTATGATCAGCGTCATTGAACGCTGACTGGATTCGCTCCGCGACTTACTCGATCCGAAGCCGAAGCCTCCCCCACCTGCCACGCTTCCGCCGCCAGCACCGATCAACATGCCGATCGAGAACCCCGAATTCTTCTCGTAGCTCACTGTAGCAAATCGGTCGTAGACCCAAACCTCATTGCCCTGGCCGTCCAGGGTCGAAACATTCGGTCCACCAAACGTCTGAAGGATATCGTATTGTGTGGTTTGTCCAACCTTCAAGGTCATTTGAACCATGCCTTGAGTCAGCGTATTCGCTGACGTCGGGACATCCCGTGCCGATGCGGGTGTAGAGCAGCAAATCGCGGCAGAAGCCACGAATAACGCAAACCGAAGCATCTTAATCCCCCGTAGTCCCCGATTAGACTAATGCAGACGTTAAAATCGTCAATTGGAAAAGCTGGTTAACGGCTCTTTACTCAATCAAAGAACGCCCGAAAGAATCTCGCTCAGCCTCACGACGCCGGCCTCATCTTCTTCCGTGAACCGCGCATGCTTCGGGCTGTCGATGTCGAGCACCCCAAGCAATTCGCCATCGCGGATCAGCGGCACCACGATCTCGCTGTTTGACGCGGAATCGCAGGCGATGTGCCCCGGGAAGGCGTGGACGTCCTTGATGCGCTGGACCTGGCGCGTTTGGGCAGCGGCGCCACACACGCCTTCGCCGAATTGGATGCGGATGCAGGCGGCCCGGCCCTGGAACGGGCCGAGGACCAGCTCGCCACCCACGTTGCGGTAAAACCCGACCCAATTCACGTCGTCGAGGGTCTCGTAGATCAGCGCCGCCGCATTGGCCATGTTGGCGACGGCGTCCGGCTCACCGGTGACCAGCCCTTTGAGCGCGCTGGCGAGGTCTCGGTAGAGGGTCGCCTTGTCCGCCGCGGCGATCTTGAAATCGTAGGTCAATCTAACGTCACCTTTCCGCGGCCTTGCTTCACCGCGCTCCGCTTGCGCTTCTTATCCACGCGTTCGGCCTTCACCGACCGCGGCACACGCGTCTTTTTTCGTTTCGCCTGCACAATATGGGCAGCGGCAATCATTTCCGCCAGCCGTGCGCGCGCATCGGTCCGGTTCGCGTCTTGTGTCCGGAAGCGCCGCGCGGTGATCAGTAGCTCGCCGCCGCTCGTTACCCGGCTGCCCGCGATCTGCTTCAGCCGCTCGTAAGCGACGGGGTGCAGCCCGAGCTTGAACAGGTCGACACGGAGCTGGACTGCAGTTGCGACCTTGTTGACGTTCTGCCCGCCGGGCCCCGTCGCCGCGAGGAACGTTTCGCTGAGCGCATCATCGGGGATCTGCACGTCTTCAGGCCGCATTGCGCCACTCGCCGAAATAGTCGGGCAGCGGGGCGGTGACGTCGATCGTCGCTTTGCCGTCGCGAGGGACGACCAGCCGCGACGCATGGAGCAGCATCGGTCCGCCCGGCACGCCGTACACCCGATCACCGACGATCCCGCGCCCGAACGCCTCACGTGCGTGCGCGCGGATCTGGTGAGTCCGTCCCGTCAGGGGACGAAACTCGACGAGGGTCGCGCCATCTTGAGCCGCGAGTCGCCGCCAGCGCGTCGTCGCCGCGAGGCCATGCGTATCCTTGACCATCCTCCATCCGGCTTCGGCGCTCGACGTCTTGGCCAGCGGCATATCGATCACGCCGTCGTCGTCCCCGACCTCGCCCGCGACCACCGCCAGATAATATTTTTCGACCGCCCGCGATTCAAACGCCTGCTGGAAAGCCGCTCGCGCTTTCGCGTTACGGGCGAACAGCAGGCACCCGCTGGTGTCTGTATCGAGCCGGTGCATTGCGGTCGGCTCGCGCCTGAACCCGCACTTCAGCTCGTCGAGCCGACCGGCAATGCTGTCACCGCCACGGCGCGGGGCGTCGACCGGCAGCCCGGCCGGCTTGTCGAGCACCAAGGCCTCGCCGTCAATGAAGAGGATCCGGTCGGAAAGCATGGGCGTCCTTAGCCCCTGTGGACGAGTTTGTGACTCCTTTGCAACGAATCCAAGGAATCCAGCGTGTTAGGAAATATTAACCTTTTCCCTTCAGACCTCGAATGGTTAATGGATGCTTCAAGGCCGTTAAGGGGGATTTACGGTTTGCGTAACCCTTGGGGCCTGGGACGGGGGGACCAGCAATGCGCGTGCTGCTGATTGAAGACGAGCCGACGACCGCAAAGAGCATTGAACTGATGCTCGGGTCGGAAGGCTTTAACGTCTACACCACGGATCTGGGCGAGGAAGGCCTCGATCTCGGCAAGCTCTACGATTACGATATCATTCTTCTCGACCTGAACCTGCCCGACATGCACGGCTATGACGTGCTGAAGAAGCTTCGGACGGCCAAGGTCTCAACCCCGGTCCTGATCCTTTCGGGCATCGGCGAGATGGATTCCAAGGTCCGCGCGCTCGGGTTCGGCGCCGACGATTATGTTACCAAGCCATTCCACCGCGATGAGCTGGTCGCCCGCATTCACGCGATCGTGCGCCGCTCGAAGGGTCATTCGCAATCGGTCATCCGCACCGGCAAGCTAGCCGTGAACCTCGACGCGAAGACGGTTGAGGTCGATGGCGCCCGCGTGCACCTGACCGGCAAGGAGTATGCGATGCTGGAGCTGCTTTCGCTCCGCAAGGGCACGACGCTTACCAAGGAGATGTTCCTCAATCATCTCTATGGCGGCATGGACGAGCCCGAGCTCAAGATCATCGACGTGTTCATCTGCAAGCTCCGCAAGAAGCTTTCGCTGGCTTGCGGCGGCGCCAATTACATCGAGACCGTCTGGGGCCGCGGCTATGTGCTGCGCGACACCGACGAAGGCGAGATCAGCGAGCCGCAGGCCGCAGTCGCCTAACGAAATTATTGCTCTCCAACAGGGGCAACGGGGAGAGAGGCGGGGCCGGAAGGCTCCGCCTTTTTTCGTTGGAGGTGCTAAGCCCAGGGCCATGGACGCTCTCGACCTGACACGCATCTGGTTCGGTTGCGGGAATTTCGGCGGGATCGGCTCTTCGCCGAGACTGCGCAGCGCCGGCGACAGTGAGGAAGCCGCCCTGCAGCTGCTCGATCATGCGCGCCGCGTCGGCCTTCACAAGTTCGATACCGCCAATACCTACGGAGGCGGCGCAAGCGAGACGATCCTCGGCAAATGGCTGCGCGCCCAAGACTCCGCGTTCGCGCAGCAGGCGCAGATCGCCACCAAGGTCGGCAACCCGCACGGCTGCCCGCCGGGCGACACGCCGCTGAGCCGCACCCAGATCGCGCATCATCTCGACATGTCGCTCAGCCGGCTGGGGCTCGAACGGATCGACCTCTACTACGTCCACGAATTCGACCGCGTGACGCCGCTCGAGGAGACGCTCGAAGCCTTCTCGCGCGTCGCCGAAGCCGGAAAAATCGATCGATTCGGTATCTCCAATGCTTCGCTCGCGGACGTGAAGGCCGTCATGGAGCTAGCGGACGAACGCCTCCTAGCCCGCTTCGAATATGTCCAGAACGAATTCAACCTGCTCGCCACCACGGACGCCGAAGAACTGATACCGTTCTGCGCCGGGCAAAGCCTCCGCTACACCGCTTTCAGCCCCCTCGCCGGCGGGTTGCTGACCGGCAAATACCGCTTCGGCGAGGAGCCCGCGGCCGGCACCCGCCTCGCCCATGCCGCCGAAATCTACGCCGGCTATCTGAACGAGCAGAGTTTCGCCGCGATCGACGAACTAAGGCGCTCGGCTGAAGCCCGAAACGAAACCATGCCGGCCGCGGCCCTACGTTTCGTGCTCGACACGCCCGGCGTCGACCAACTGATCATCGCCCCGCGCAAGATCGAGCATTTCGAAACCTACGGCCTGGCGCCGCAGTCCTAAGCGTCGAGCAGCAGGCGCTTCGTCGAACGGCGCGTCGGCAATGCAATCGCGCCGGCTTCGGTCGGATCCGAAGCCACCTCGTCCATTCGCCGCCAGCCATCACGGCCCAGCCGCTCGAGCGGCCGGAAGCCAGTCTTGTAGGCCATGCGGTTCGACCCCTCGACCCAATAGCCGAGATAGACGTACGGCAGCCCCGCACGGGCCGCGCGGATAATATGGTCGAGGATGATGTAGGTGCCCAGCCCCTTGCGTGCTTCCGGCCCCACGTCGAAAAAGCTGTAGATCATCGACAGGCCGTCACTCTGCTGGTCGCTGAGGCACGCGCCCACAAGTGCACCCGGCTTCCCGTCCACCGATGGTTCGCGATATTCGATGACGTAAGTGCGGACCGGCGTCTGCTCGACCATGTCGGCGAAATCGCTCTCGTCCATCTCGGCCATGCCGCCGCCCGGATGCCGCGCCGAAAGATACCGGCGAAGCAGGCTGTACTGCTCGTCGGTGGTCCAAGGCTTGCAGGCGCTGACCTCGAGGTCGGCATGGCGGCGAAGCAGTTTCCTCTGAGTCGCGCTGGCTTCGAACTCGGTCGCAAGCACGCGGACCGAGACGCAGGCGGAGCAATCGATGCAGCTTGGCCGATAGGCGACCGACTGGCTGCGGCGGAAGCCGATCCTGCCCAATGCTTCATTGAGCTCGCTCGCGTGGCGGCCACTGAGCTCAGTGAAGACCTTCCGCTCCACCTTGCCCGGAAGATACGGGCACGGGCTCGGGTTGGTCACAAAAAATTTGGGGAAGCGAAATGGTGCGCTCACCCGCGGCCTCGCTCAATCGTTACGCAAACCTTTATGCTGCCGGTTAACGCCGAAGAAAAGACTTTGGATGCGCACTTTTCGACGGATGACGGCTCAATGTCCCGCGAGGGGACAAAAATCATGGCGACGACGCAGTGCGCTGATGCCTGCAATTGCGTGGAAGCGGACATCGCGCCAACTGCGGCACCTGAGCAAACGCTAACTAATGTAGCTTCTCATGGAACTTAATCTTCCGTAAGTTTTCTTCTCTCCGGCAGGGGCAAGCCGTGAACGAACCGGAAGCTGGCAGCCAAGAAGACACCCGGGCATCGAGCCCAGTGTTCGTCAGTTACGCGACGGCTAACCGAAAGCGGGCTCTGGCTGTGTGCGCGGCGATCGAGAGCCGCGGCCCTAGATGCTGGATTTCGGCGCGCGACGTTGCCCCGGGCGAGAATTACCAGGAGGCGATCGTGCGTTCGCTCCGGGACGCGCGCGCCGTTGTCCTGGTCTTTTCGAAAGCCGCTAATGGCAGCGATGAAATCAAGAAGGAGCTGTCGCTCGCCAGCCGTTTTCACGTGCCGGTGCTGACGCTGAGGATCGACGACGTGGAGCCCAGTGACGCGTTCGCGTACGAACTCTCGACCCGCCAATGGGTGGATGCGTTCGATGGTTGGGACAAGTCGATCGACGTGCTCGTGGGCCGGATTGACCAGGTCTCAGGGGCGAAACCAAAGGGCGCGACGACCACCGCGACGGAAACACGTCGTCGTTGGGCCTCTCCTTTGCACCGCGGGGCTCGCCTTACGGCCGCGCTGGGCTCGCTCCTCCTGCTGATTATTGGCGGCGGCTGGTGGATCCTGCGTACACCCCACGCGGCAGCACACAGCATGACAGTTCGTATGGCCGGTTTTCAATCCCTCACTACGGACCTCTCAACTGCCTTGCACGAAACCATCGGTGCGGAGATCATCGCGGCGTTCAACGCGGACGGCGTCATTGGTGTCTCGACGGCGTCGGCACCGGTGGCTGGCTCCACCCCTGCCTATGCGCTGGGCGGTACGATTCATCGCATGGGCGACACGATCCGCGTGATTACCAAGTTCACGAACGAACGGTCCGGGGTGATCTTGTGGTCGGACAGCATCGGTTACCCAGCAACGGAGGCCGCCAAGATTCCCCACCGAATTGCGATCAACGCCGCTACGGTCGTTCGCTGCGGGCTATTCGGCGCATCGACCTACCGGAAGCCGCTACCCGATTCAGTCCTCGGTAACTACCTGCAATATTGCCAGCAATATTGGGCTTATGGCGGCAATAAGACGCTCATTCCGGCGCAGAGAGTGGTCGCTGCCGCTCCAGACTTTTCGTGGGGATGGTCAGCCGTTGCGAACGGCTTCATGCAAGCCTTCCAGGATGAAGCTGATCACCGTCGGGCGAATGACCTCCGCAATGCGGGACTAGAAGCGGAGGCCAAGGCGCTAGCGCTTGATCCTGGCAACAGCGAGGCCTTGGCGCACAAGGCTTACCTCATCGATCCGCACGATTGGATCGGCCACGAAACGCTGTTCAAGCGTGCAATCGCGGCCAAGCCGCTCGATTGCGGCTGCGAACATTTCGGCTACGGACTGACGCTCGCCAACGTAGGACGCTTGAAAGAGGCGGCGGACGAATTTCGGGCTGCAACCGACATGCTGGCCCTTTGGCCGGATTCTCAACAGGCCTTGGCCCAAACACTGGTCGCCCTCGGCCAATTGGATGACGCGCGGACCCATTTCGCTACTGCGATCGATTTAAGTTCAGATCCAGAGCACGGAAAGTGGATAGCGGCCAATCAAGCCGTAGAGACCGGCGATTACTCGGCTGCCATCGCTGCGCTGCGCGACTCGAAGTTGCGAATACCGGCAGAGCGGCGCGCCGCGCTTCTCACTGGCTATCAGGCGCTCGCATCGGGTGACGCGCCAGCGAAGCGGACGGCTGTCCGCGCGCTTCTTGGCGTGCCTGAGGAACAACAGAACGACACAGTCGCAGCAATGCTGGCGGCGCTGGGCGCCAACCGGGAGGCACTGCAAATTGCAGGTGACAATCCGTCATTGTTTTGGCGACGCAGCATGCGAGGAGTTTTGCGCGATCCCGCTTTCCCGGACGTGGTGACGCAACTGGGACTCGTGAAATATTGGAAAGCCACGCACACGAAGCCGGACGTGTGCACCAAAACGTCGTCACCGCCGTTCTGTCGGATGATTTGATTTCGACCGAGCGCGAAATGACTGATTGGGATCAAAAGCTGACTCCGGGTCGCGGCGCCAGCGAGCTCCGCTCGGCCTTTAGTCCAGCGACGCTCGCTCGACCCGGAAACCCGCGGCCTCCAGCCTGGCCACCACGTCGTCAATCGACTGTGGGTCACGCGCCTCGCATTCGACCTCGATCATCGTGTCCTTCGCGGGGAGGCTGGTAAAGATCCGGCTATGATTGATCTCGAGCACGTTGACGCCCGCTTCGTAGACCTTGGCGGTAATCGCGGCGAGCGCGCCGGGCTGGTCATGCGCGGCGACATGAAGCCGGGCGATCCGGCCCTGCCGCACCAGGTCGCGAACCAGCACGTTGGCGAGCAGATGCGTGTCGATGTTGCCACCGCAAAGCAGCGTGGCGACCTTCTTGCCCTTGTAGCGCTGCGGCTCGGCCAGCATCGCGGCGAGGCCCGCGGCCCCCGCCCCCTCGACGACTGTTTTCTCGATCCCGACCAGCATCGCCACCGCGCGCTCGAGGTCGCGTTCCGAAACCAGCGCAACGTCATTCGCATATTCCTTCAGGATGCGTGACGTCAGCTCGCCCGGCTGCTTGACCGCAATGCCTTCGGCCAGCGTGTCTCCGCCGAGCGGCATCTGGCAGTGCTGGATCGCGCATTTCATCGACGGATACAGCTCTGCCTCGACGCCGATCAGCTCGATGTCCGGCTTTATGGCGCGCGCCGCGATCGCCACGCCTGACATCAGGCCGCCGCCGCCGATCGGGACCGTAATCGTGTCCAGGTCCGGCGCTTCCTCCAGCATCTCCAGGCCGACCGTGCCCGCGCCCGCGATGATCTGCGGATCGTCGAATGCGTGCACAAAAACATAGCCATTCTCGAGCGCGAGCTCGCGCGCCTTGGCGAACGCATCGTCGACGATCTTTCCGAACAGCACCACCTTGGCGCCGTGCCCGGCCGTCTGCGTCACCTTCACCGTCGGCGTCGATTCCGGCATAACGATCGTCGCGGGAATGCCGAGCCTTTTGGCGTGATAGGCGACCGCCTGCGCATGGTTGCCAGCCGAGGCCGCAATGACGCCCCTCGCCCTCTCCTCCGGCGTCAACTGCAGCAATTTGTTGAGCGCGCCGCGCTCCTTGTACGCGGCGGTGAACTGAAGGTTCTCGAACTTCAGCCAGACTTCGGCGCCGATGACTTCCGACAGGGTCCGGCTGACCAGCATTGGAGTGCGTATGACCGCGCCCTCGATGCGCTTGGCGGCCTCGCGAATGTCGTCGATCGTCGGTGGTTGCAGCATTGGCGAGAGGCGTAGCGGTTCACAGCCACGCGAACAATGCTAAGCGTTTGGGCATGCGTAAGACCGTCATTGCGCTCGCCGCAGCGCTGCTCTCCACGCCGGCCTGGCCGGATACCCTCATCAGCAACGTCAACGGCATCCAGGTCGATGACAACGGCGAGCTGCAACATTTCAAGGCTTTGGTGATCGACGACGACGGTAGGGTCCGCCAGGTGCTGAAGCATCCCGAAGCGGTTCGCCTCGCAAACATCACCAGCACCGTCAACGGGCAGGGCCGCACCATGTTGCCCGGCCTGATCGATGCACATGGGCACGTGGTCGATCTCGGTTTCTATGCGCTACGCCTCAACGTCACCGGCAGCTCATCGCTTGCTGAGCTTCAGCAGCGGTTGCGCGACTATGCCGCCGCGCATCCTGATTCGAAGTGGATCCAGGGCGGTGGCTGGAACCAGGAATTGTGGCCTGAAAGGAAATTTCCGACCGCCGCCGACCTCGACGCGGTCGTTTCAGATCGCCCGGTGGTTCTCGAGCGCGTCGATGGGCATGCGATCGTCGCCAACAGTGCGGCGATGAAGGCCGCGGGCGTCACGGCGGCAACCCCCGCACCGAATGGCGGCGAGATCCATGACGGCGTCTTCGTCGATGCCGCCCGTCAGCTGATCGACAAGGCGATCCCAGCACCGACGCCGGCCGAGATCGACCAAGCGCTCGCCAAATCGCAGCAAATCCTGCTCGGGGTCGGCGTCACCGGCGTTGGCTCGATGAGCACCTCGCTCGCCGACTGGGCGGCGTTCCAGCGCGCTGGTGAAGCTCGTCGGCTCAACGTCCGGCTGATGGCCTACATTACCGCGGCGCAGGCAGCTGAAGCGAACATGAAGCCAACCGGCTGGCTATTTGGCGATCGTCTGCGGGCGGTCGGCGTGAAGCTGTTTGCCGATGGCGCCCTGGGATCGCGCGGGGCCTGGCTGAAGCAGCCTTATGCCGACAAGCCGGAGAGCCGCGG
>JAFBAM010000284.1 GCA_019247755.1 Sphingomonas sp. | reverse complement strand
GGCTCAGCGGTCGCGATTGAGGGAGACGCCGTAAAGCTCCATGCGATGGTCGACGAGACGGAAGCCGAGCTTTTCGGCGATCCTTCTCTGCAGCATCTCCAGCTCGTCATCGACGAACTCGATCACATTGCCGGTCTCGACGTCGATCAGATGGTCGTGATGCGCTTCGGACGCCGCCTCGTACCTTGAGCGGCCGTCACCGAACTCATGCCGCTCGAGGATTCCCGCTTCCTCGAACAGGCGCACGGTACGGTAGACCGTCGCGATCGAGATGTTGGGGTCGACCGCGGAGGCTCGGGCGTGAAGAGTCTCGACGTCCGGGTGGTCCTCGCTGTCACCGAGCACCCGCGCGATGGTCTTGCGCTGCTCGGTGATGCGAAGGCCCTTGTCGGCGCACAGCGCCTCGATATCGATCGTTCGCGTCATTCGCCCAAACTAGGTGCGCTTGGCCGGATCGTCCAGCGAACCGGGAGCCTATTTTCCCCCGCGAGAGCGGCGACGCTTGGTACCGAGCCCGATCGACTTGGCCAGCTTGCGGCGTTGTTCGGCATAATTGGGCGCGACCATCGGATAGTCGGTCGAAAGTCCCCACTTCTGGCGATACTGGTCGGGGGTCATGCTGTAATGGGTCATCAGATGCCGTTTCAGCATCTTCAGCTTCTTCCCGTCTTCCAGGCAGACGATGTAGTCGGGCTTGATTGAGGCGCGGATCGAAACCTTCGGCTCTGGTTTCGCTTCCGCGCTTGCGCCGTTGCCGGAGATTCCCGACAGCGCAGCGTGAACGTTCTGGATAAGATTCGGCAAGTCATTGACGGCAACGCTGTTGTTGCTGACGTGCGCAGCAACGATGTCGGCGGTCAGCGTCAATAGCGTATCGCCGGCGTTTTCAAGTTCAGCCATGTAAGAATTCCACTTCGAGCAGAGTCCGTGCAGTCTTCTTCTGCACGAGGACAAAATAATACGCTCGCCACTAGTCCAGCGCAATTGCATTGCACAGACTAAGTAATCTTACAAAACCTTAACTAAAGTTGGAGAGCGAGCGTAATCGCGTCGAAGCGCTTTCCATTTGGTGCATGATAGTAATTGCGCCGGCGGCCGACTGGCGAGAATCCAGCATTCGTGTACATCTCGACCGCGGGGTTTCCATCACGAACTTCCAGATGAAGACGGGTTACGCCATCATTTCGTGTCCGTTCCAAAAAGTGGCGCAAGAGCTCTCGTCCGATACCCTGGCGTTGATAATCTGCAAGGACTCCCAGCAGCAGCAGCTCCGATTCATCGGCCACGGCGCGGAAGAGGGAGAAGCCGACAATCAGGTCATCTGCGCCCTCGCGGGCGAGCATCAGCGTTACTCCGGCCATCGGCAGGATTCCCGCCAGCTGCGACCGCGTCCAGGCTTCGCCAAAGCGTTTGCCGAAGGCGGATTCCATGACTCTCATGACCGGATCGATGTCGGCGAACGAGCCGCGCTCGATTTGGATGTCATTTTCGACAGTCGCCATTAGGCGGCCTCGGGCACGCGCGCGTCGGGAGCGCGGGCATAAACAGGCTTGGGAGCCAGGGTGCGAAGCGCGGCCGGCAACCGCATCAGGTTGACGGCAGAAGGCAGGCCATCCAGCGCTTCGCCCCAGCCACGGGCAACAACGAGGTCGTTCGCCCCCGAACCAATGACGAGCTTGGCTGAAGTCTGCGCGGCTGCATCTCGAGGTGGCAGATTCAATAGGGGCGAGCGCTCGACCAAGGAGTCGGCGTCGAATTGCTGGACGAACAGCTCACCATGACCACCGCGGATCGCCGCAGCCACCTCGCCAGCACCCTTGGTGCTCGCCGCAAGGAGTGCAAGCGACGACATGCCGTGAAGCCTCGCCGCCCAACCGATCGCCATGCCCTGCGCAGCGGCGATCGCGACGCGAATGCCGGTGAAGCTGCCTGGCCCGACGCCGACGACGATCTCGTCTGCGGTGCGTCCGTCCAATAGCTCGGCGAGCATCGGCACCAGCCGTTCGGCATGGCCGCGCCCGATAACTTCGTCCGTCTTCGCCACGCACAAGCCCGAGCCGTCGAACAACGCGGCGGTGCAAGCGGCGCTCGAGGTGTCGAAGGCCAGGATCATGGCGAGGATAGTGGTCACATGCGGCTCAACGCCGCAAGCCCCTGAAAGTTAAACCGCTTTGTCGGGCGGGTCAGACCGCTTCGACCGATTCCACTTCGGGCACATAGTGGCGGATCAGGCTCTCGATACCGCGCTTGAGTGTGACGGTCGAAGACGGGCAGCCGGAGCAGGCGCCGTGCATCGACAGATAAAGGTGGCCGGCCTTGTATCCCTTGTAGACGATGTCGCCGCCGTCCTGCGCCACCGCGGGACGGACGCGCGTCTCGATCAGCTCCTTGATCTGGTCGATGATGTCGGCGTCGGCCGGGTCTTCCTCGAAGTCAGCTTCGGACGAGACATAAATGCCGGCCGCGCTTCCGGCGGCGAACAGGGGCGCGCCGCTGACGAAATGGTCGAGCAGGGTTTCTAGAACGAGCGGCTCCAGGTCGGTCCACGAGATGCCGGGTGCTGCCGTGACCGACACGAAGTCGCGGCCGTAGAAGACGCCTTCGACCAGGCCGCTGTCGAACAAGGCCCTCGCAAGCGGCGATGCTTCGGCGCTCTCCGCATCGGCAAAGTCGCGCGTTCCCGCGTCCATGACGATCTGGTCCGGCAGGAACTTGCGGGTCGCAGGGTTTGGGGTCTGTTCGGTGCGGATCAGCATGCGCGCCATGTGGCGCTTGCGGATGCCCGCCGCAAGGGAAGCCGCCCTAGTGGTGCATCTCCATCCGATATTTGTCGTGACACGCCTTGCAGGTTCCCGCGAGGTTAGCGAACTGACTCTTCATGGCGCCGACGTCGCTTCCGTTCGCAGTCTGGCTGAAAGCCTTCATCGCCTTTTGAAAGTCCGAAAGCTTGGCCGCGACGTCTGCCTGATTCTGCCAGATCTCAGGCTTGGCGCCTGACTTGCCGAGTTCCTGGCCGGTGCCCGCGTGGAACCAGCCGGACGCCTGCTCCGACAGAGTCGACATCTTTGCCGCGGTAGACCGCATAAGATCCAGGTTCGGCACGGAGGCGTTGAGCTCCTGCTTGATAATCTTGTTGTCCTTGCCGATCGCTTCCATGCCCTCGTGGCGGTCATGATGGATCCTCATCGCCTCGTCTTTCGATGGGGCGGGGTCGAAGATCGACGCGTTCGTAACCGCGGAGGCACTTGCCGTCGGTGCGGGACGCGCATCGTTGGAGATATTCGCAGCGCTATTGTTGGCCTGGCTGGTTTGGGGGCCGCCGCACGCAGCCAGGCATGCGGCAACTGCCGCCACTGATACGATACGCATCGATGCTCCTCTATTCTTCGTCGGGGACTTTCCAGCTGTCGTCGATCATCTTGATGATGCCGGAGAAATCCTTGGATCCGCCGCCGCGGTCGACGAAACGCTGGAAGAGCTCTTCCGCCTCGCCGCCCATCGGCGTGTAGGCACCGACGCTCCGGGCCGCATCGTCCGCGAGCTTCAGGTCCTTGAGCATCAGCGCCGCCGCAAACCCGCCCTCATAATCATGGTCTGCCGGCGTTTCGGGGCCCACTCCGGGAACGGGGCAATAGCTCGTCATCGACCAGCTCTGGCCCGAGGCCTTGGAGGAAATGTCGAAGAAGGTCTGAAGGTCGAGGCCCAGCTTCTTCGCCAGCGCGAAGCCTTCGCACGTCGCGACCATGGTCGCGCCGAGGATCATGTTGTTGCAGATCTTGGCCGCTTGACCCGCACCGAGTTGCCCGGCGTGGATCACGGCCTTGGCCATCGGTTCGAGGAACGGCCTGGCGCGCTCGAACTGCGCGTCGGTGCCGCCGACCATCAGGGCTAGAGTCCCGGCAGCCGCCGCCGCAATGCCGCCCGAAACCGGCGCATCGACGAAATCGAACCCGAGCTTGTTGAGGCCCTCGCCGACCTCGCGCGCACTGGCGACGTCGATGGTCGAGCAGTCGATCAGCAGCGCGCCCTTCTTGGCGTTGGGCGCCACATCGTCGTGGAAGACCTTGCGGACGTGCTGCGCCGCCGGAAGCATGGTGATGACGACGTCGGCGTCCTTCACCGCTTCGGCAGCGGACGCGGCAGCACTGCAGCCACCTTCTTTCGCCTTCTCGACGGCTTCAGGGACCAGGTCGAAGGCGCGGACCTCATGCCCCGCCTTGGCGAGGTTCGGCGCCATTCCGCCGCCCATATGCCCGAGCCCGATGAATGCGATTGTCGCCATGACTCAGCGTCCCTTCCAGTTACCCGGCCGTTTCTCGACGAAGGCGGCCATGCCTTCCTTCTGATCCTCCGTGCCGAACAGTCCATGGAACAGCCGCCGTTCGAACCGGATGCCCTGGCCGAGCGAATTCTCGAACGCGGCGTTGACCATTTCCTTGCAAGCCATGGCGGCAATCGGCGGCATCGACGCGATCGTTTCCGCAGTCTTCAACGCTTCATCGAGTAGGTCAGCCGCTGGGACGACCTTGGCGACAAGGCCGGAGCGTTCGGCCTCCTCCGCGCCCATCATCCGCCCGGTCAGGCACATTTCCATCGCCTTGGCCTTGCCAACCGCCCACGTCAGCCGCTGCGATCCGCCCATGCCGGGCGTGACGCCGAGCTTGATTTCGGGCTGCCCGAACTTGGCGCTGTCGGCAGCAATGATGAAGTCGGCCATCATCGCGACCTCGCAGCCGCCGCCGAGCGCGTAGCCGGCGACTGCGGCGATCCATGGCTTGCGGGTTTCGGTCACGCGCTCCCAGCCGGCGAAGAAGTTCGACGAATACATGTCGGCGAAGCCCTGGCTCGACATCTCCTTGATGTCGGCGCCCGCCGCGAAAGCCTTCTCCGATCCGGTCAGGACCAGGCAGTGCTGGCTGTCGTCGGCGTCATACGCGCCGAACACCTCGATCAGCTCCTTCAGCACTTGGCTGTTGAGCGCGTTTAGCGCCTGCGGCCGGTTCAGCGTGACGAGCGTGACCGCGCCGCGCTTCTCGACCAGGACCGTTTCGTAACTCATGATCGCTCCTTAGAAATCGAACGGCCGCCAATCCTCCTCGGGAGGAAGCGGCTCGAAGAAGGCCTCGACATCGCGGTCGCCGATGACCTCAGGTCGCGACGGCTGCCAATTGGGCTTGTTGTCCTTGTCGATCAGGAGAGCGCGGACGCCTTCCTTGAAGTCCGGATGGTGGATCAGGCGGACCATGATTCCATATTCCATCCGCATCTCGTCGACGAAGTGCAGCTGGAACGGGCTTTCCTGAAGCAGCTTCAGGCTGACCTTGCAGGCGGTGGGGGACTTGGCGCGAATGGTCGCTGCCTCCGTCGCGGCCCATTCGTCGTCCTCGGCCGCACCGGCATCGAGCGCGTCGAGGATGTCTTCCAGCCGGTCGGAAGCGAAGTAGCGATCGATCTTCTTGAGATTGCCCATGATCCGGGCGTCCGGGACATATTCCTCGCTGAGCTCGTCGAGCACCGCCTGAGTCCGGAAGGGCTGGGC
The DNA here is from genome assembly GCA_019247755.1 of Sphingomonas sp. GTDB lineage: Bacteria > Pseudomonadota > Alphaproteobacteria > Sphingomonadales > Sphingomonadaceae > Sphingomicrobium. The sequence goes on along the minus strand of JAFBAM010000284.1, from coordinate 549 downwards.
AATGATCCGCTCCTTGGCTTCCTCGAGACGGTCCGACGGAAGATAGTGCGTAGCCAGCCGCAGCCGCATGCATTCCGCGCCGTCGAGCCGAGCGCCAGTCAGCGCGAGGAACTGCGCGAGGCGTCCGCGCAGCCGCGAAAGATACCGCCCGCCGCCGACGTCGGGGAAGATGCCGATCGTCGTTTCCGGCATGGCAAGAACGGTCCGCTCGGTCGCTACCCGGTAACGGCACGGGCAGGCGATGCCGACGCCGCCGCCCATTGTCACGCCGTCCATGAAGGCAACGCCAGGCTTGGGGTAAGTATATTCGAGGTGGTTCAGCCGATATTCGTCGAAGAAGAAGGCTCGCGCCGCGGCCTCATGGCCCTCGACGTCCTGCGAAATCCCGACCACGTCGCCACCCGCGCAAAAGCCGCGTCCTTCGGCATGGTCGATCAGGATGATCCGGACGTCGGGATCGTCACGCCATTCGATCAGCGCGTTCGCCATGTCGCGGACCATCTGGCGGTTGAGGCTGTGCAAGGCCTTTGGCCGGTTAAGCCGCAACCG
>JAFBAM010000254.1 GCA_019247755.1 Sphingomonas sp. | reverse complement strand
CGGGCGGTGGTGACCTGGGCGGTGCGGGTCGCCTGCGCGATGGTGCTGATCGGGATCGCAGTGCGGCTGCGGCTGACGGATCTCGTTGTCCAATGAGATTCGCGGGATATGCGGCAGTGTTCGGACATGCTGACAAGGGCGGCGACGTGATCCGCAAGGGCGCGTTTGAGCGGGCGTTACAGCGGGCTAGCGAAGTGCCGCTGCTTTGGCAGCACAAGGCAGGCGCCATGATCGGTCGGATCGAGCATCTTTCAGAGGACCAGCGCGGACTTCGCGTGATTGCGAGCGTGGACGATTCTCGGGCTTCGCGGTTGTTGGGAAATGGGAAGGTCGACGGGCTGAGCTTCGGCTATCGGGTGCGCGAGGCGAAGAGTTCGGGCGCGCATCGCGAGTTGATCGACTTGGACTTGGTCGAGGTCAGCCTGGTCGCAAACCCGATGCAGCCGAAGGCGCGTGTGCACGCGTTGGACAATGTTGACGGTCAACGGTAGTTGTTGGGCGTGCGGACGATAATCATCTTGTCCATTGCCGTTCTCGCTGGCTGTTCGCCGGCACAAACCGTCGACTCGCGCGTGGAACAGAATGCGGAACAGATTAGGGCGCGGCATGACGCCGAAGAAGCGATTACAAACCTAAAGAGGCAGACCGCACCACCCCGAAACGCGAGCGGCGCTACTCCTTGCGCCGACGCTAATCAGGCTGACGCTAATCAAAACTGTCATTGAGGTAAGCTGAGTTTCCCTTCGCGGGATAACTAAAGAGACGTGAGGGTCGCGGGTTTCCGCGGCCCTTTTTGTTTGCGGATTTTGCACGGAGGAAGATGCGGATGTTGGAAGTGAAGGCGGATGCGCTCGAGCAGTCGTTCGAGCAGTTCGAGGATGAGGACGGGATTGCTGGGCTGAAGGCGGAGCTGGAGCTGTTGAAGTCCAAGATCGCGAGCGGGGCGATTGCGGCGCAGCGACCGGCGCTGGACGGGGTCAAGTCGGTGGAAGCGTCGAGCTTCGTCGACCAGTATCTCCGCCGCGGAATCGAGAGCGGTCTCGAGACGAAGGCGATCGGTTCTTCGTCCGATGCGATCGGCGGCTATGCGGTGCCCGAAGAGATCGACCGGGTGATCGACGAGACGCTCGTCGCGATCTCGCCGATCCGCAGCATCGCCAATGTCGTGAAGGTCGGGAGCGCGGGCTATCGCAAGCTGATCACGAGCGGCGGAACGCCGTCGGGCTGGGTCGCGTATGAAGCGGCGCGGCCGCAGACCAATACGCCGACCTTCACCGAGGTCGTGCCGGCGGCGGGCGAGCTCTACGCCAATCCGGCAGCGTCGCAGCAGATGCTCGACGATGCGATGTTCGACGTCGAGGCCTGGCTGGCCAACGAGATAGCGACCGAGTTCGCAAGGGCCGAGGGCAAGGCGTTCGTCAGCGGCACGGGCGTCGCGCAGCCGCTCGGCTTCCTCACCTCGCCCAATGCGGCGAGCGTGGACAGCGCACGGCCGATGGGGACGCTGCAGTTCATCGGCACCGGTTCGCCTGGCGCGTTCCCGGCGAGCAACCCGGCGGACAAGCTGATCGACCTCGTCCAGACGCTGCGCTCGCCGTACCGGCAGGGCGCGGTATTCGTGATGAACTCGTCGACGGCGGCGGCGGTGCGGAAGTTCAAGACGGCCGACGGCGCGTTCATGTTCCAGCCGAGCCTGGTGGCAGGACAGCCGGCGACCCTGCTAGGCTACGCGCTGATCGAGGCCGAGGACATGCCCGACATCGCGGCGAACAGCCTGTCGATTGCGTTCGGCAACTTCAAGGCGGGCTATGTGATCGCGGAGCGCAATTCGACCGCGATCCTGCGCGATCCTTATTCGAACAAGCCGTACGTGCATTTCTACGCAACTCCTGACATTCGAGGTTGAAGCGGATGCTGGGCCGATTGCGGTTGAAGCACTGCTCAGCGATGCGTCCGCAGGGGCGATCGCCTGTACTGCGACCGATCCGCTGATAGGGTTCGCAGCGTACGGCGCGTCGATCAAGCAGGCCGTCGCGCCGCTGGTGGAGTGCTTTGACGTCCAGCTTTTCGATGACGGGGTCGCGCTCCGGTCGCCCAGCTCGCCAGCCAGCGCCATGTCTCTCGATGAGCTCGACAATAGCGCCGATGCGAAGCCGGAACCGTGCTACCGACGGGAACAAGCGCCGGCGCGAACCGTGCCCTCGACGGTGCGCCTAACGTACTACGACCGCGATCGCGATTATCTGTCGGGTGAGGCGCGCGCCACTGCCGGCGAGCAAGGGCGAACGGAGGTGCAACGCGAACTGCCATGTGTTCTTGCTGCTGCCGATGCGAAGGCGCTGGCCCAGCAAATGCTCGCTCGCGCCTGGGCCGAGCGCGACACGCTGCATGTTCGGCTGCCGCCCACGCGCTTGGCTCTGGAGCCTGGGACGCAAGTTGACCTGCCATTCAGTCCATCGCGGTGGACGGTTCAAAAGGTGACGATCGACGGGTTTGTCATCGCAGTCGAGCTCAAGCCTTCGATCGGAGCCGCAGTCGCGGGGGCGGCAGACGGTGGACGAGTTGCGTCGAACAGCGACGTCGTCGCCGGCACAGTAAGCATAGCGCTGCTGGATTTACCGACGCTCTATCCGAACAGTCCGACGCTGCTGCTCGCGGCATCGTCTCCCACGCTCGGATGGAAGCGGACAGCGGTCGATTTGAGCTTCGCGGGTCAGAGCTTGTCCGTACGCACTGCAGGACGGAAGAGCGTGCTCGGGAGTGCGGTGACGGAGTTGCCTTCGATTGCCGACACCTCGGTCATCGACACGACGAGCAGTGTCGATGTGCAGCTCATCGATTCCGGTCGATGGCTGCTCAACGCCGACGATATTGCGCTCAATGCTGGCGCCAACCTGGCCTTGATCGGCGGCGAACTCGTCCAATTCGGGAGTGCGATTTCACTCGGCGGCGGGCGCTTCAAACTTCAGCGGCTGCTTCGTGGCCGATTGGCCACGGAGATCGCGGTTTCAAGTCACGCAATGGGCGAAGTCTTCTGCCTGATCGAGACAGGCTCCCTTCAGACCATCGGGCTTCCGGTCACTGCGGTCGGCACCAATGTCAGCGCGCAGGTAGCGGGCGGCATCGCTGGTTCGCTCACTGTCAGCGCCCGAGCCGGGCCCATACCGCCGCCTTCAGGCGGAACGACGGTTGATGCCGAGGCGAGAAGCTCGATCGACCAGATCCTGTCGATGCTGCGTCAGAATGGCCTTATCGGCACCTGAGCCGCGCTCTGGCGATATGTTTTTCAGCCGACACTGCGCAGACTGATGCTTTTCGGCAACAGGGCGCGGCATTCCCAAGCTTGCGCGGCAACAAGCCCTCTCATAATGTGTCGTCCGCGGTTCAATACTTAGAACGCATGTGAAAGGGGACAAATATGCGCAAGCTGGCCATTACGGTGGCGCTCGCATCGACTGCTCTCGCGACGCCCGCCGTCGCCAAGGATCACTCGGTGTATGTGGGCCTCGAAGGCGGCGTGATGTGGCTGGAGGATTCGCCCTTCAACATCACGGACGGCCGAACGAACCCACAATATACGCTCGACCACAAGACTGGCTACGACGTCGATGCCATTGCTGGCTATGACTTCGGCTCGGTCCGCGTTGAAGCCGAGGTCGGCTACAAGCGCGCCGGCATCGACACCTTGAGCTCGAACACCGGTACACAATTTGCTGCGAGCGGCCATGCAAGCGCGCTGTCGCTGATGGGCAACGTCCTCTTCGACTTTGGCAACGAAAATGGCCTAAGCGGTTATGCCGGCGGCGGCGTCGGCGTTGCTCGCGTGAAGTATGGTTTCGACGCTCCGAGCCTGGCTCCCGTCTACATCGGCGCCGTTAACTTCTCGGGCAGCGATAGCCGCCTCGCCTGGCAGGCGATCCTCGGCATGCGTTACGCGATCACGCCGAACATCGACCTTGGCCTGAAGTATCGCTTCTTCAACACGTCGCGACTTCAGTACAATGACAACTTCCCGATCGGCAATTCGACCACCGTTCCGATTGCTGCCGATGCGAGGTTCAGGTCGCACAGCCTGTTGGCGAGCCTGACCTACAACTTCTGGGCACCGCCGCCTCCGCCGCCGCCTCCGCCGCCACCCCCGCCGCCGCCTCCGCCGCCTCCGGCGACGCAGACGTGCCCGGATGGCTCGGTGATCCCGGCAACGGATACTTGCCCGGCTCCGCCGCCTCCGCCTCCGCCGCCGCCACCGGCGCCAGAGCGCGGCTTCTAAGCGGTCCGATAGGCAAAAAGATTACCGGCTCGGGCTATTTGCCCGGGCCGGTTTTCTTTTGTGTTCAGTGCACGCGACGAAAAGCGTGACGCCCTTCGCCTAACTTGCGATTTAGTTGGCGGCGGCCTGGTAGCCTGACGCGAATTGCGTCGGAGGCGCCGCATCCCACCCATAGATATCGGGCAAGTAGCTCAGCTTACCATCACGAACCTGAGCCGTGATGTAAGTCGTGTAGATCCGCGTTCCCTTGGGAAGCTGGACCCGGGTCTCGGGATCCGTGCCCGGTGAAACAGGGTCGCTACCCAGCAGCCAGCGGCCAAGCCGTTTTGCATCCTCGACCCGCACGCAGCCGTTGCTGAGGTTGCGGTTTGCCAGCGCGAACTTGGAATGATCCGGCGTGTCGTGAAGGTAGATGTCCTCGGGGTTCGGGAACGGGAACTTGAGAATCCCCATCGAGTTCAATGGCCCTGGTCCCTGCCGGATCTTCAAATGCAGGGTTCCCGCCGCCGCAGCCT
>JAFBAM010000135.1 GCA_019247755.1 Sphingomonas sp. | reverse complement strand
GGGGTCGACGACGCGGACCTCGACGCCCCAAGCCTCCTTCAGCCGCTGCCGCAGGGGCTCCGACACCGACAGCGGGTGGTTGAGCGCGCCGCCCAAAGTCTCCGACGCCTCCTCCAGCTCGGGATAGTGGTTGCGCTGCGCCTGGATGTAGTCGCGCACCCAGGTCTCGGGCGTGATCAGCGACCGCGGGTCGGCGCGGCGCTCCTCGCCGCCGTCAGGCCTACGCTGCATGTCGCGGACGGCGGTGTAGAGTCGGGCGATTCCCTCGGCGACGGTCGGCGCATTGTCGGCAAGTTCAACCAGCTCGTACCGGCTGACGCCCAGGTCCGCGAGCATCGGGTCAGAGAAGATCTCGCCGAGCTGGGTCGCGCCGCCAGTGTCGCCGCCTTCCGATGCGAAGGCTTTCACATCGACGTCGAAGGCTTCGGCCAGACGCAACAGGATTCCAGCGGTGACCGGTCGCTGGTTGCGCTCGAGGTGGTTGAGATAGGATCCGGAGATCCCGAGGCCGTCGGCCATCTGGCTCTGGTTGAGCCCGCGCTCGCGCCGCAGCCGCTTCAGTCGCGCGCCGAGGAAGAGCTTTCGTTGCATGTCTGTAATCTTGTCAAAGACTTTACAGAAACACAAGTCATAGGCTGACACGGCAGCACTTTTCTGTGCGGCTTTTACTATCGCGATGAGTTCTCCTGCGACTCTGATTCGGCACAGGGGAACAGTGATGCGTGAGTTCGGTGAGATAGTGGCGGCGCCCGAGGGACGGTTCGACGGGATCGAACGGCCCTACGGCGTCGACGATGTGCGCAAGCTTCGTGGCTCGATTCCGATCGAGCATACGCTGGCGCGCCGTGGCGCGCTGAAACTGTGGGAGCTCCTGAAAAAGGACGAGCCCGTCCGCGCGCTCGGAGCGCTGAGCGGCAATCAGGCCATGCAGATGGTCCGCGCGGGCCTTCAGGCCATCTATCTGTCCGGCTGGCAGGTCGCCGCCGACTCGAACGTCTCGGGCTCGATGTACCCCGACCAATCGCTCTACCCCGCCAATTCGGGCCCAGAGCTAGCCAAGAAGATCAACAAGACGCTGCAGCGCGCCGACCAGATCGAGCATATGGAAGGCGGAGCGAAGCGCGACTGGTTCGCGCCGATCGTCGCCGACGCCGAGGCCGGCTTCGGCGGGCCGCTCAACTGCTTCGAGATCATGAAGGCCTATATCGAGGCCGGCGTCGCCGCGGTTCACTTCGAGGACCAGCTCGCATCCGAAAAGAAATGCGGCCACCTCGGCGGCAAGGTGCTGATCCCGACCCAGGCCGCGATCCGCAACCTCGACGCCGCGCGCCTCGCCGCCGACGTCTGCGGAGTCCCGACCCTGATCGTCGCCCGCACGGATGCGGAAAGCGCCAAGCTCATCACCAGCGACGTCGACGAGCGCGACCGGCCCTTCATCACCGGCGAGCGGACGCCCGAAGGCTTTTTCCGGCTGAAGGACGGCACCGGCCTCGACCATTGCATCGCCCGCGGGCTTTCCTTTGCGGAGCATGCCGACTTGATCTGGTTCGAGACCAGCCACCCGGACCTCGAGGATGCGCGAAAGTTCGCCGAAGCGATCCACGCTGCCCATCCCGGCAAGCTGCTCGCCTACAATTGCTCGCCCAGCTTCAACTGGAAGGCGAAGCTCGGCGACGAGGTCATCGCCAAGTTCCAGGCCGAGCTCGGCGCCATGGGCTACAAGTTCCAGTTCGTCACTTTGGCCGGCTTCCACAGCCTCAACCACGCGATGTTCGAGCTGGCGTCCGATTACCGCGACCGCGGCATGGCGGCTTACTCGGAGCTGCAGGAAGCCGAGTTTGCCAGCGAAGCCGCGGGCTACACCGCGACCCGCCACCAGCGCGAGGTCGGCACCGGCTATTTCGATGCGGTCGCGACCGCTGTCTCGGGCGGCCAGTCTTCGACCACGGCGCTCAAGGAATCGACCGAGGCCGCACAGTTCAAGACCGCAACCGCGGTCGCAGCCGAATAAGGGAGGTCAGCATGGGACAGCGTTACTGGGTAATCGGCGGCCACTATCAGGACTGCCGCTTCCGTGAGCTGGAGCCGGGCACCGAGGTGATCCACGGGCCGTATCACGACGAGCTGAAGGCGCGGATGGAATGGCAGCGCCTGACCTTCCGCGATCGCTGCGCGGCGACCGAACGCTACTCGATTTGCGTGGAGCCGGCGCTACAGTGAGTGCTGTGCTCGACGTAAAGCGTATCATTGCCGAACCTTCCAAAGTCCCGGGCGCCGACGAGGTCCTGACCGAAGCGGCGCTCGACTTTTTGGCGGAGCTGCATGAGCGGTTCGACTCTCGCCGGCGCGATCTGCTCCAGAGTCGCGAGGAGCGGCAGCACCGGTTTGACGCCGGCGAGCTTCCCGACTTCCCGAAGGAAACGCTGGAAATCCGCGCGTCGGACTGGACCGTCGGATCGATCCCGAACGACCTCCTCGACCGCCGCGTAGAGATCACCGGTCCGACCAACGCCAAGATGCTAATCAACGCGCTGAACAGCGGCGCGCAGGCGTTCATGGCCGATTTCGAGGACGCGACCTCCCCGGTCTGGGACGAGCTGGTCCAGGGCCAGGTGAACTTGCGCGATTATTGGGCCGACCGGCTCGATTATGTCGATCCCGAAACGCTGAAGCAGTATAAGGTCGGCGAGCATCCCGCGGTGCTGATGGTTCGCCCGCGCGGCTGGCACCTGCCCGAAGACCATGTGACGGTGAACGGTGAAGTCGTCTCCGGCTCGCTGTTCGATTTCGCGATCTACTTCTGGAGCAACGCCAGGGCTTCGCTGGGCAAGGGCTCCGGACCCTATTTCTATCTCCCGAAGATGGAGAGCCGGCACGAGGCCGCGCTGTGGAGCGACGTCTTCGCGTTCGCCGAAGGCAAGCTCCGGCTCGAGCGCGGGACGATCAAGGCCACCGTTCTGATCGAGACCCTGCCCGCGGCGTTCGAGATGGACGAGATCCTCTACGCGCTCAAAGAGAATATCGTCGGTCTCAACTGCGGCCGCTGGGATTACATCTTCAGCAGCATCAAGCGCTGCGGCCGCTCGGCTGACCGGCTGACCCCCGACCGCGGTCAGATGACCATGGATAAGGCCTTCCTCGCCGCTTACTCCCTGCGGCTGGTGTCGACATGCCACCGTCGCGGCGCCTTCGCGATGGGCGGCATGTCGGCGTTCATTCCGGTCAAGGGCGACGAGGCGGCAAATGCCGGCGCGCTGGAGAAAGTCCGCGCGGACAAATTGCGGGAGGTCGGCAACGGCCATGACGGCACCTGGGTCGCGCATCCCGCGCTGGTGCCGGTCGCGGCGGACGTGTTCGCGTCAATCGCGCCCAACCAGCTGTCGAAGTTTCCGGCCCATGTGCCCGACCGCGACCAGATGCTGGAGCTGCATGAGGGCGTACGCACCGAGGCCGGCGCGCGCGAGAATATCCGCGTCGGCGTCCAGTATCTTGCTGCCTGGCTGGGCGGGAAGGGCGCGGTGCCGCTCTACAACCTTATGGAGGATGCGGCGACGGCGGAGATCTGCCGCACGCAGCTCTGGCAGTGGCTGAAGTTCGAGGCGAGGCTGGACGACGGCCGACGCTTCACGCTCGACCTGTTCGAGCAATGGTTCGACGAGGAGGTCGGCCTGCTCGCCGAAGTCCCCAACATCGCCGAAGCCGCGCGGCTGATGCACAACATGATCGTGTCGGACGACCTGGTCTAATTCCTGACGCTACCGGCTTACGAGCTGCTGGACTGACTAGGAGTCAATTTTTCGACCCAAAGCTGCCATTAGGCCCTGGTCGCTATCTCAGAGTACCTCCCGACTGAGCACTTTCTTCTTGAAGTGGGCGTCATGGTGCACCTTGCCATTCGCGTCCATGGTATCGGGACACGTACTTGTAACTCGGGTAGCGTGGATGCGACCGTAATCCGTACGGAGGAGCATCGTGGTTTCCTCCTCAGATCCATGGTCGCCGCAGGGCCAATCCATAACCCCGCCGGGGCGGGA
>JAFBAM010000103.1 GCA_019247755.1 Sphingomonas sp. | reverse complement strand
GATGCGATCGACGCCGGCAACTGGGCCTCCGCGCAGGCCGGCATCGCCACTTTGCCGCGGAGCATCCTGACTCCAGTCGCCAAGGCCGAGCTCTACACGGCGAAGGGCTCGCCAGTGGTCGACCTCGCGTCGCTGCAGGCCTTGCTTGCGGACGCGCCCGAGCTTCCTCAATCCGACCAGCTCGCCGCAATGGCGGTGCGGCGCGGCGCACTCACCCCGCCACTCATCATGGTCGAGAAGCCTACCTACAGCATCGGCTCTGCGCCCATCCGCTACAAGGCCAAGCCCGTCCAGGGCGAGCCCTATGCCGACCAGCTCCGCTCGATCCTCGATCCGCTGATCAAAGCCGATGACGCCGCCGGAGCAGAAGCGCAGCTCCTCACCTATTCACCGCAACTCTCGGTCGAAGCACGTGCCGAAGCCGCGCAGCGCGTGGCCTTCGCTTATTACGTCAACGGTCTGGACCTCGATGCGCGCCGCGTCGCCGATACCTGGCGGCAGGGATCGACCGGCGAATGGGCGAGCCAGGCGGCATGGGTCTCGGGTCTTGCATCATGGCGCATGGGCGACTGGAACGCGGCCTCGACCGCTTTCCAGCAGGTCGCGCAGCTTGCCCAGCAGCGCGAACTTCGCGCCGGCGGCTTCTACTGGGCGGCTCGCGCCGAGCAGGCCGCAGGACGCCCCCGCTCGGTCGAGGGCCTGCTCAAATCGGCGGCGTCGACGGCCGAAGCGACCGAGAGCTTCTATGGCCTGCTCGCGCGGGAATCGCTGGGCATATCCACCAAGCTGGCTGAAGATCCGTTCATCGGATCCGATCCGCCGATCGACCAATACCCCAATGTCCAGCGAGCCGTTGAGCTAGCGAAGATCGGTGAACCCGCACTCGCCGAGGAAATGTTGCGTCACCAGGCCAAGATCGGCGCACCCTCGGAGCACCACGCGCTCATCGAGAAAGCGAAGGACCTCGACCTGCCCGCGGCGCAGCTATGGCTGGCCAATAACGGCCAGTGGGGCGCCCGCTCGGATTCGCACGACCGCTATCCCAATCCGCAATGGCGGCCGGTCAACGGCTGGCGCGTCGATCCCGCGCTCGCCTTCGGTCACATCGTTCAGGAATCCGCGTTTCGCCGGACTGCCATCAGCACCGCCGGCGCCGTGGGACTGATGCAGGTCCTGCCGATCACCGCCCAGCAGATGGCGAGCAGCCGGGGCCTCTCTTACACCCGCGCCAGCCTGACCGACCCGCAATATAATCTGGAGTTCGGGCAGAGCTTCATCGAAACGATGCGCGGTTCGTCAGCAACGGCGGGCCAGCTGCCGCGGATCATCGCCTCCTACAACGCCGGGCCCCTCCCCGTCGCACGATGGGCCGGCATCAACGACAAGGGCGATCCGCTCCTCTGGATCGAGTCCATCCCCTATTGGGAAACGCGCTACTACGTCCCTGCCGTGCTGCGGAACATGTGGGTCTACCAGGGCCTCAACAATGAGCCGACGGTGACGCTGAAGGCGATGGCGCAACATCGCTGGCCGACCTTCCCGACCAGCATGACCGCGCTCAACCACTGAGCCGGCGGAAATTCCCAAACTTCGGCGCGCCGCGCATCATCCGTTCGCCGTTCGCGGACAAAAAATCGTACTTTCCCGCCATTGGCACGCCGCTTGAATAGCGAGTGGCATGAGGCCGCGACGTTGCGGCCTAGAAAAAAGGGAAAGCAAAATGTCTTCGATCAAGCGCACTCTTATCGCCGTCACCGCCGCGCTCACGCTGAGCACGCTCGCCGTTGGCGCCGCTGTTGGTCCGGCGCAGGCCGCTGGCGCACCCGTCCAGGTTGCTACCCATGCGTAAGGCGAAAAATAGCTGGCAGGAGAAGCTCCCGCCCGAGGTCTATGTGGTGATGATAGTCGTAACGGCGGTTACCTTTGCGACTCTCACGACCGGCTACCAGCTTCTGTTCACGCATCAGCTGTTCGCCTGAGCGGACGGCCAACAATCGCAAGCGCGGCTCCGCGCGCCGCTAACCTCCGTTGGCTGGCAGATCACTATTGAAGATGTCCGCGGCGGCTTTCCACTCGCCGCCGACCTTCCGCCAGACGACGACATATTTGCCGGTGTCGGACTGCGCAGTGCCGTGGGGCGCAACCTTGAGACTGTAGGTCCCTCGGTCGAGCGCCATGTCCCCCGATGACGACACAACGATCTGTTCTGGAGTGAAGGTTAGATCGAAGCCCGGCGTCCGCATCATCGATGCCCAGGTCTGCTGGATCGCCGCGCGTCCTTTGCCAATCGGCCCATTCGGCGGCATCACCGCGCCGTCCTCAGTGTAGAGCGCGGCAATCGCTGCAGCATCCTTGGCCTTCACGAGCTGGAGCCAGCGATCGACTTGGACGCGAATTGCCTGTTCATCGGCGCCCGTGTTGGCAGAAGCGGCGATATTCGCCTCGGCGGTGTTGTTCCCGGATTTCTCACCTGGCTGGCACGCGGGCAGCATCAGCACTGTGACAGAGATCAGCAATAGAGTTTTCGTCATTCGGACCCCCTCTCGACCGACGTCGCCATAGCACGATCAACGTGCCGCGCGTCAGGTGGCCGTGCCGCGCGGGCAACGAATGTGCGTGCCGGAGGGCGGACTCCGGTCGCTGGCATCGTGCATGGCATTGCCTTCCTTCTCATCATGCTATCGGCCGCTGGACTTGCTGGTTATCTCGCCATGCCGGCGCTTGCTGGACTCCTGATTGTTACAGCGTGGCTGATCAGCGAGCCGAGCCGCTGGCCCGAACGGATGCGTCTTCGCCCCGGTGACCGCGCATTATTCTTCATGACCATGATTTTGACGGTGGTCAGCAACCTGACAATTGCCATCGCGATCGGCACTGGCGCAGGCCTGGCGCTCCGCCTTTTGCGGAAAGACGTCGAGCCCGAGGAATGGACGCCCGTCGATCGCTCGAAGCTTTAGCTTGCGTGCCTGTGTTCTTGTTATGTTCT
>JAFBAM010000258.1 GCA_019247755.1 Sphingomonas sp. | reverse complement strand
CTCAGCCTTGGACGCAGTAGGCCTGTCGGCAAGCGACGCGATCGACCTGGATCTCGAGCCGGGCGACCTAGCCTTGTGGAGCCCGTATCTGGTCCACGGATCGGGCACCAACCGTTCGGATCATAAGAGGCGTTTCTACATCAACGGCTACGTGCGAGCGTCGGATTGCGACCGTGGCGAATGGGCCTTCCGGGGCGGCCGTCCGGTGCCTCTTGGGCCGCGGCCTGTGTTGGTCCATTACGAGGAACTGCACGAGCGTCCCGGCCCGCATTACCTGGACGATTAAGCCGCCTGCCGCGCCTCCAATGTACGAATGTGCTGCATCAGGCGTTCGTAAAGGAAATCGATGACCGCCCTGACGCGGGGCGCCTTTCGCACCCGCTCGTGGGTGACCAGCCACATTGTCCGCCCGTGATCGTCCCGTGCCGGCGTGCACTGCACGAGGTCCGGCTCGGCGTCGGCGACGACACAGGGAAGGACGGCGATTCCGAGCCCTGAGCGGATTGCCGAAAGCATGCCCATCGCCGAAGCGTGGTGCATGACGACCCGGTCGTCGAGGCCGAGGTCGTGCAGCCAGGCGGAATAAGCGCGCCACAATTTCGGCCCGCCGCCGCCGATGAATGCATGCTTCTTCAGCTGCGCGCGGGTTCTGGGCACGCCATGCTCGTCGGCGTACCCGCGGCTGCAGTAAAGTGTCCAATCGTCGGGTCCGATCCGTCGGCCGACGACGCCAGAGCCGAGATCCCCGGTGGCACTTCTCAAGGCGATGTCGGCTTCCCCTTCCGCAAGATCGCGGAAGTCCTGGCTGTCATCGAGCTCGATCATGATCTCGGGATGGCGTTCGTGCAATTCACGCAGCATCGGCGCGAGCAGGATCATGAAGATTTCCTGCGCGGTAATCCTGACGACTCCGCCGGTCTCGCGCTTCTCGGCTGCGGCGGCCTCGGCAAAGCCGGTGGCGGCGAGATCGACCTGCCTTGCCCGGTCGAGCAGGCCCGCTCCGGCCGGCGTGAGCGCGTAGCCGGCCTGACGCTTGTCGAAGAGCGGAAAGCCGATCGCATCCTCTAGGGCGGCGATGCGGCGGGCGACCGTGGTCTGGCTGACTCGGAGCGCCCGGCCGGCGGCGAGCGTGCTGCCGTGCTGGGCGACGGCCAGGAAGTAACGAAGGTCGTTCCAGTCGAGCATCGTGGCGAGCCTTAGCCAAATGGTTCACGCCGAACGTTCTGCAATTTTGCAGAATGATAGCACGAACTCGTGGCTCACGTAAGTTGCAATATGCGACTAATTAGAGGGTCGTTCTTCAAACAGGGAGCGACCCCATGAAACAGACCCTCAAGATTATCGCTTTCTCCGCCCTTGCTACCGCCGCCGTCATTAAGGCTGTTCCGGCCCTTGCCGAGCCCGCCCCGGCGCAGAATGTCAGCATCGTCCACACCAGCGACCTCGACCTCGGCTCGAAGTGGGGCCGCGCGGTTTTGGATCACCGCCTGGTGACTGCCGCGTTCGAAGTCTGCGGGACGGCGTCGAACGTCGATCTAGCCGGCCAGAACAAGGTTCGCGCCTGCCGGGCGGACGTGCTCGCCAAGGCGCGGGCCGAGGGTGGCCAGCTCGCCAGCCGCGGCGCGCCGATCACGGTCGCTTCGGGCCAGTAATCGCCTCAACGGGCTGAAGGCCGCGCCGGCTCCCTCTGGCGCGGCCTTCTTCTTGTCCGTACGACCGCCGCATGAAGATCCATGGCGGCTGCCATTGCGGAGCGGTCCGCTTCGAGGCCGAAGTCGGGGAGCCTCCGGTGGCTGCTCTCGATTGCAATTGCTCGATCTGCCGGATGACCGGCTTCCTCCACATGATGGTCCCGCACGATCGGTTCGAGTTGCTGAGCGGCCGGGACGACCTGGCGAGCTATCGCTTCGGTACCGGTACCGCCGAGCACCTCTTCTGCCGCCACTGCGGTGTGAAGAGCTTCTACCAGCCGCGCTCGCACCCGGAGGCCTGGAGCGTGAACGCCAATTGCCTCGATGACGTCCCCGAGCTCGCCGTCGAGCTCTTCGACGGAGCGCACTGGGAGCAGGCGAAATCTCGATTGGACGAGGCAGGCCAGTAGGTTTCCCTGTCCTACAGCTGTGCCGATGTGCGAGCATCACAGCCCGTTCTTTCTATTCGTCCATCTTTTCCTCGCACGTGCTCGGTCCCGCTTAACTTCACACAAAATGGCGCCGAACCTCGTGAAATTAGTGAAGTTAAGAACGTTTGAGCCGCTTGCGCTGAGTTGAACCGTAGCCCATCGCCGCGTGATGCATCGCCCCCTGCGCCTTACGATCGACGCCAAAGCGATCCAGTCTAACTGGCGCTGGCTCGCCGACTATGCCGGCGTGCCCGCAGGGGCGGCGGTCAAGGCTGACGGATACGGCCTCGGCGCCCGCGAAACGACCGAAGCGCTGATCGCGGCCGGATGCCGCGACTTCTTCGTCTCCACCTGGGCAGAGGCCGAGGCGCTCGGCAACTTGCCCGACGACGTCAGTCTCGTGGTTCTCTACGGGGTCGGCGCCGACGACGTTGAAGCTGCTGCTCGTTTAAGGGCTCGGCCCTGCCTGAACAGCGCCGAGCAGGTTGCGCGCTGGAAGCAGATCGCACCCGGCCGCGCCTGCGATGTGATGGTCGACACCGGTATGAACCGCCTCGGCCTCCGCCCGACCGAAATCGACGTCGTCAACGACCTCGTCATTGACACCCTTCACAGCCACCTCGCCTGCGCTGATGAAGACGATCCCCTTAACGAGATGCAGCTTGAGCGCTTCCGCGCAGTGGCTTCGGCCGTCTGGGCGAAGCGTTATGCCTTCGCCAACAGTGCCGGCATCGGACTTGGCCGCGAATACAGCTTCGACCTCGTCCGGCCCGGTATCTCGATCTACGGCGGGATCCAGCGCTCCGAGTTCGAGGGCAACATCCGCCAGGTCGCCCGCGTCGAGGCGCAGATCGTCCAGCGCCGTACGATCCCGGAGGGCGAGAGTTGCG
Organism: Sphingomonas sp.; assembly: GCA_019247755.1. Classification (GTDB taxonomy): domain Bacteria; phylum Pseudomonadota; class Alphaproteobacteria; order Sphingomonadales; family Sphingomonadaceae; genus Sphingomicrobium. The sequence continues at coordinate 3,504 of JAFBAM010000258.1, read as the reverse complement.
GGTACGGGGCGACCTTCGTCGCCAAGGAGGACACCGAGGCGGCCATCCTCAACATCGGCTATGCCGACGGCTACCTTCGCGGCTTCTCCTCGCATGGCTCGGCATTCGCCGGCGAATTTGCTCTGCCCGTCCTGGGCCGCGTGTCGATGGACTTGATTGCAGTGGGCGTCGACGCCGCGCCTGGCCTCAAGGAAGGCGATTGGGTCGAGATCGACTACGACTTGCCTTCGGCTTCGAAACAGTCCGGGCTTTCGCAGTACGAGCTTTTGACGACGCTCGGCTCGCGCTTCGAGCGGGTCTGGAAGTAGGGTCCATCGTTTTCGGCTGGTAGCGGCAGAGGTCGATCACCGGGCAGCGCCAGCATTCTGGCAGGCGCGCCTTGCAGGTGTAGCGGCCGTGCAGGATCAGCCAGTGATGCGCGTCGCGGCGGAAGGGCTGCGGGACGATCTTCTCGAGCTTGGCCTCAACCTCGTCGACATTTTTGCCGGGTGCGAGGCCGGTGCGGTTGCAGACGCGGAAGACGTGGGTGTCGACGGCAAAGGTTTCCTCGCCGAAGGCTGTGTTGAGCACAACATTCGCCGTCTTGCGCCCGACGCCGGGTAGAGCCTGCAACTCGTCCCGCGTCCGCGGGACTTCACCGCCATGGTGATCGATCAGGGCCTGGCTGAGCGCAATGACGTTCTTGGCCTTGGTGTTGAACAGACCGATGGTCTTGATCGCGTCTCGCAGCGACTCCTCGCCGAAACCGACCATTTGGCGCGGGGTTTTGATGCGTCCGAACAGCGGGCGGCAGGCGATGTTGACGCTCGCGTCGGTAGCCTGGGCGGAGAGGACGACGGCAACGAGCAGCTGGTAGGGGTTGGAGGATTCGAGCTCGGTGGTAGGCGACGGATTGGCTTCCGCGAGGCGGCGGAAGAATTCGAACACTTGCTTCCGCTTCATCTAAGGTCGTCCAGCGCCCGACCGAGCCGGCTCAAACCTTCGCTGAAGTCGGCGGTCGGGAGGCCGAAGCCGATGCGGAAATTGTCACGCATCTCGAACCAGCGGCCGGGGACGATCGACGTGTCGTAGGCTGTGGTTAGATGGTCGTAGAGACGCTGCGTGTCGCCGCCGGACCAGCGCGGGAAGGCCGTGATGCCATGCACGGCGGGCATGACGTCCAGATCGTCACGCGCGGCCGCGAACTCATTGAAGAGGCGACGGTTCGCAGCGAGCATCGCGGGCGTGTCGCCCAACACCTCGTCGAGATGGTCGAAGGCGATGCAGCTCAAGCGCTCGGCCTGGTGCGCCTGGTTGACCCCGAACAGGTCGTTCACTCGCCACATCCGCTCGGCGAGTTCCGGCTCGGCGAGGATCCAGCCGCAGCGGAGGCCGCTCAGGCCATAGACCTTGGTCAGGCTGTTGGTGATAACGAACTCGGGCCCGAGGTGGACTGCGCTTTGGCGCGGCGGCACCGCGGCATCGAGATAGACCTCGTCGATCAAGATCCGCGCGCCGATTCTTGCCGCGAGCTCGCCGACCGCCCGAAGCTCAGCTTCGTCGGCTAGCGCGCCGCTGGGATTATGGAGGTTGGTGATCAGGATCAGGCGGGTGGCCGGGCTCATCGCCTGCTCGATTGCCGCGGGATCGAGGCGGAAGGCGTCCGACGGCTTGCGATCAAAGCGCTTGATGGTAGCGCCGAGGAAGCTCGCGGCGCCGAGCATCGGCTCGTAGGTCGGGCTTTCGACCAGCACTTCGTCACCCGGCTCGATCAGGGCTGCCATCGCGAGGAAGTTCGCCATCGAAGTACCGTCGGCGGCCACGACCTGCTCGACCGGTACGCCGTAACGCTTGCCGATCCGTTCGCGCAGCGGCGCGTAACGCGGGTGGCTCGCGCCATCCAAGTCGAGGTCGGCGAGGGTGAGCGGGAAACGGTCCATCCGCACGTGCGGCACTTCGCTCATCGTCAGTGCATATCGCACGGCCTTCTTGAATTTGGCCCAGTGCATGTAGTCGGACTGCATGATCCGCCCGGTCACGCGCCGTTCGCCCTCTTCCAGTAGAGAAAGGCAGGGATGCCGGCGGCGAGGATCGCATAGCCGATCAGGCTGTTGAGCGGGTTGTTCCAGACGGTGGCGATGAGGGTAATCGCGCATGCCGCGACGAAGAAAGCAGTTGTGATGGGGTGGAACGGAACCTTGAACACGACTTTCTTGTCGGGGTGACGCCGCCGGAAGATGAACAGGGCCGCGCCTGTGAGGCCGAAGAAGATAAAATCGACCGAGACGACGTAGCCGAGGATCTGACCGTAGGTACCCGACAATGCGATCACTGCAGCGGCGATGCCCTGAAGCGCGATCGCGATAACGGGCACCCGTGTGACCGGGTTCACCTGCGCGACCTGCCGGAAGAACATTTTGTCCTCAGCCATTGCGAAATAGACGCGCGGCGCGGTCAGCATCCCCTGGCTGAGGAAGCCGAGCGTCGAGATTGCGATGCCGAGCGCGATCAAAGTCGCGCCTTTCTCGCCAAGCGCGGAACGCATGACGTCGCTGGCCGGGGTCTTCGAGGCGGCAAGGCCCGCCGGCCCAAGGGCTTGGACGCAAACGAAGGCGACGAGACAGTAAAGCAGGATGACACCCGCAACGCCAAGCAGGAGGCCGCGGGCAAGGTCGCGCTCCGGATTGCGCATCTCGCCGGCGCAGAAGCTCGACGTCTGCCAGCCCCCGTAGGCGAACATCACCGGCGTCAGTGCTGCGCCGATCGCGGCGAGCGGGGTGGCGCTTTGGGCGGCTTCTAGCTGCGCAACCGCCGGGGCTGCCCGCGCGAACCACCAGCCAACCACTACCAGCATCCCGATCGCGCCGATCTTGAGGACCATCAGCGCACTCTGGACATTGCTTCCGGAGCGCACGCCGAAGCAGTTGATGATCGTCAGCAAGGCGAGCACCGCCAGTGCGACGACGCTGTCATTCAGGCCCAGGTATGTGAGGTCGTTGAAATAGCGGGCGAAGGTGATCGCGACCGCCGCCATGCCGCCGGACTGGATCACCAGCAGCAGCGCCCAGCCGTAGAGGAAGGCGGGGAGGGGGCCATAGGCATCGCGCAGATAAGCGTATTGCCCGCCGACCTCAGGCCGGCGCGCGGCAAGCTCGGCGTAAACGAAGGACGCGGCGAGTGCTACTGCACCCCCGATCACCCACACGCCGACGATCCAGAATGGCGTCGATACGTGCCGGGCAACCTCCGCCGGGTTGACGAAGATGCCGGACCCGATGATTCCGCCCATGACCAGCATGGTCGCGTCGAACATGCCGAGACGTCGCGCGAGGCCCGGAGAGTCGGCGCGCGGCGCTTCGTCGTTCAAGCGGCAGACGCTCCGATCACATCGCTCATCGAATATAGGCCGGCCGGTTTGCCGACGAGGAAGCGCGCCGCAGCAAGCGCTCCACGCGCGAAGATCGCGCGGCTGTCCGCGCGGTGGCCGAGCTCGATCCGCTCGCCATCGGTAGCGAGGATGACGAC
>JAFBAM010000231.1 GCA_019247755.1 Sphingomonas sp. | reverse complement strand
GGCGCGCGCGTCGGGCATTCGAAGACTCCTTCGATCCCCTCTCCAGCCCGGGTGCTCAATAGCCCGCAAGATCAGTAGACGACAACTGCCCGGATGCTCTCGCCCGCGTGCATCAGTTCGAAGCCCTTGTTGATGTCCTCGAGCTTCAGCGTGTGCGTGATCATCGGGTCAATCGCGATCTTACCGTCCATGTACCAGTCGACGATCTTGGGTACGTCGGTGCGGCCTTTGGCCCCGCCGAACGCGGTCCCGCGCCAGTTGCGGCCCGTGACCAGCTGGAACGGCCGCGTAGCGATTTCCTTGCCCGCTTCGGCAACGCCGATGATGACGCTGGTGCCCCACCCGCGGTGGCAGCATTCGAGCGCGGTGCGCATGACCTCCGTGTTGCCGGTCGCGTCGAACGTATAATCGGCGCCGCCGTCGGTGATCTTCAGCACCTCGTCGATGATCGCCTGCCGATCCTTGTTCCGCGCATCGATGAAGTCGGTCATGCCGAACTTCCGGCCCCATTCCTCGCGCGCGGGATTGATGTCGACGCCGACGATCTTGCCGGCGCCGACCAGCTTCGCGCCCTGGATGACGTTGAGGCCGATCCCACCGAGACCGAAGACGACGACATTGTCGCCGGCCTGCACCTTCGCGGTCTTGGTCACCGCGCCGACTCCGGTCGTCACTCCGCAACCGATGTAGCAGCTGGTGTTGAACGGCGCGTCTTCGCGGATCTTCGCGACCGCGATCTCGGGCAGCACCGTGAAGTTCGAGAAGGTCGAGCAGCCCATGTAATGGTAGATGGTCTCGCCCCTGTAGCTGAAGCGCGACGTGCCGTCGGGCATCACGCCCTTGCCCTGGGTCGCGCGGATCGCAGTGCAGAGGTTGGTCTTGCCGCTGAGGCACGACTTACACTGGCGGCATTCGGGCGTGTACAGCGGGATCACATGATCGCCGGCCTTCACGCTGGTGACGCCCGGCCCGACCTCGCGCACCACGCCCGCGCCCTCGTGGCCGAGGATCGACGGGAACAGCCCTTCGCTGTCGAGCCCGTCGAGCGTGTAGGCGTCGGTATGGCAGATGCCCGTCGCCATGATCTCGACCAGCACTTCGCCGGCCTTCGGCCCTTCGAGGTCGACCTCGACGATTTCGAGCGGCTGCTTGGGCGCGAAGGCGACGGCGGCGCGGGTCTTCATTTGGCTTCTCCGTTCAGGAAATTGCGGATCCACGCGCCCACGCGCGCATTGTCGTTGGGCGCGTCCAGCGACGCGATCGCCGCGTCGGGGTTGGGCACGATGTCGTAGCGTTTCTCGATCAGTGCCTTGGCGAAAGCGGGCGAAAATTCGGGGTGGAACTGGAAAGAAATAGCCGGCCGGTCAATCCAGGCGAGGCCTGCAAATTCAGTGAAGTCGGAGCGCGCGACGACCTCGGTATTCGGGGGCTGGCGGACGACCTGGTCCTGGTGCGACGCCGGAACCGCAATCTCGGCAAGCAGGTCAAGCCAGGGCTCGGCATGGACGATCTGATAGCGATGAAGCCCCGCGCCCCAACCCTTGTCGCTCTTCTCGACATGGCCGCCGAGGGCTTCCGCCATCACCTGGTGCCCGAAGCAGATGCCGACCATCTTCGCCTGGTCGGCCGAGCGGATGAATGCCTGCAATGGCTCGATCCAGGGCAGCGGCTCGTACACGCCCGCGGGCGAGCCGGTGATCAGATAGGCGCCATGCGCCCCCGGCTCGGGGAACGCGCCAGCCTCGACATCATAGGTCTCGACCTCGAACCCGTCGCCCAGCAGCGCCTCGAACATCGACGGGTAATCGCCGAACGTCTCAGCAAGCGCGCTCGGCGGGCGGCCGGTTTCGAGGATCGCGACCTTCATGCCGGCGCGCCTTGCCACCGGAAATCGCTTCGGCCAATGCTGAACTCGAAAGAGGGGAACAAATGGCAGAGTCTCCGCTCGCTGGCCGCCACGCACTGATCACCGGGGGAGGCACGGGCATTGGCGCTGCCGCGGCCGCCCAATTGAGCGCCGCGGGCGCCAGGCTGTCGCTGCTCGGGCGGCGGATGGAGCCGCTCCAGGCCGTCGCCGAAAGCTACGGCGGCAAACCGATCCAGTGCGACGTCACCGATAACGCGCGCATCAACGCAGCCTTCGACGAGGCCCGCGCCGTCAACGGGCCGATCGACCTGCTGGTCGTCAACGCAGGGATCGCCGAGAGCGCGCCGTTCCACAAGATGACGCGCGAGAGCTGGGACCGGATCATCGGCACCAATCTCACCGCCGCGTTCGAATGCTCACGCGCGGCGATTGGCGACTTGCTGAAGAGCGACAACGGCCGTCTCGTCTTTGTCGCCTCGGTCGCGAGCATCCGGGGCGTTCCCTATGCGTCGCACTACGCTGCGTCGAAGCACGGTCTCCTAGGCCTGATGCGCAGCCTCGCCGCCGAATATGCGAAGTCTAACATGACCGTGAACGCGGTCTGCCCCGGCTATGTCGATACGCCGATGACCGATCAGTCGGTCGCGCGAGTGTCCGAGATCACCGGCCGCAGCGAGGGCGACGCGCGCAGCGCCATCACCAACATGAATGCGAGCGGGCGGCTGGTCGACCCGCAGGCGATCGGCAACGTCATCGCCATGCTCTGCCTGCCGCTGAGCCAAGACATCAACGGCGCCGCAATCACCATCGACGGCGGAACGAGCGCGTGACCTTCGATCCGACGACTTACGCGCCAACGAACTTTCTGTGGAAGTTCGAGGACGGGGTCGCGACGATCACGCTCAACCGGCCGGAGCGGAAAAACCCGCTGACGTTCGAATCCTACGACGAGCTCCGCGCGACCTTCTACAGCCTCGACCATAATTACGGGGTGAAGGCCGTCGTCCTCCGCGGCGCCGGCGGCAATTTCTGCTCGGGCGGCGACGTGCACGAGATCATCGGGCCGCTCACCAAGATGAAGCACGAAGGCCTGCTCAAGTTCACCAGGATGACCGGCGACCTCGTGCGGGCGATGCGGCGCTGCCCACAGCCGATCGTCGCTGCGGTCGAAGGCGTTTGCGCGGGCGCCGGCGCGATCATGGCGATGTCGAGCGACATCCGCTTCGGCCAGCCGGGCTGCAAGACCGCTTTCCTCTTCTCGCGCGTCGGCCTGTCGGGCGCCGACATGGGCGCGTGCGCGATCCTCCCGCGTCTGATCGGCCACGGGCGCGCCGCCGAGCTGCTGTTCACCGGCCGCACCATGACCAGCGACGAAGGCCTCGCATGGGGCTTCTACAACCGCCTCGTCGAGGACGTGCAGGCCGAGGCCCAGGCGCTTGCTCTTGAGCTCGCGAAAGGCCCCACCATCGCCCACTGCATCACCAAGAAGCAGCTCGATGCCGAATGGAACGTCACCATCGAAGAGGCGCTCGAGATGGAGGCGAGGGCGCAGGCGCGGTGCATGGACACCAAGGATTTCCATCGCGCCTACGAAGCCTTCGCCAACAAGCGGAAGCCAGTGTTCGAAGGCAATTGATGGCGGACCGGTCGTTCCTCTCCTGGCCCTTTTTCGAGGAGCGGCATCGCGAGCTGGCGGCGAAGCTCGAGGATTGGTGCCAGGCGACCATCCACGACGCGCCCGCATCCGACGAAGATGCCGCCTGCCGCGCGCTCGTTGCCGAGCTCGGCAAGGCCGGCTTCCTGAAGCTTTGCGTCGGCGACGCCAAGCACCGGCCCGACGTCCGCAGCCTCGCCCTCTGCCGCGAGACCTTCGCGCGCTATCATGGCCTGGTCGACTTCGCCTTCGCGATGCAGGGCCTCGGCTCGGGAGCGATCTCATTGTTCGGGACGATCGAGCAGAAGCGTGAATGGCTGCCCCGGGTCGCGAGTGGCGAAGCCATTGCCGCCTTTGCCATGACCGAGCCGACAAGCGGCTCGGACGCCGCGAACATGTCGACCTCGGCGATGCGCGACGGCAACGAATGGGTGCTGGTCGGCGAGAAGACCTACATCTCCAACGGCGGCATCGCCGATTTCTACGTGACCTTCGCGCGCACCGGCGAAGGCGAAGGCGCGCGCGGCCTCTCGGCGTTCATCGTCCCCACCGATGCGGTCACCGTCGCCGAACGCATCCACGTCATCGCCCCGCATCCGCTCGCGCGCCTGAAGTACGACAATGTGCGAATTCCCGCCGACGCGATCATCGGCGAGCCTGGCGAAGGCTTCCGGATCGGCATGGAAACGCTGAACCTGTTCCGCGTCACGGTCGGCGCGGCCGCGCTCGGCTTCGCGCGGCGCGCGCTCGATGAATCGCTGAGCTGGTCGAAGGACCGCCGGCTCGGCAGCGGCACGCTTGCGGACAATGCGGTGACGCAGGCCAAGCTCGCCGACATGGCGCTCGCGGTCGATGCATCGGCTCTGCTGATCTACCGCGCCGCTTGGCAGCAGGACGAGGGTGGCACCGATAACCGCCGCGCCGCGGCCATGGCCAAGCTGCACGCGACCGACTCCGCGCAGCA
>JAFBAM010000247.1 GCA_019247755.1 Sphingomonas sp. | reverse complement strand
TGACGAGGAGCGCCACGTCCTCCTCGAGCATGGCACCGAAGCGCCCTTCTGCGGGGTATTCCTGAACGAGAAGCGGCCCGGCACCTTCACCTGCCGCCTTTGCGGCTTGCCGCTCTTCCACGGCGGCACCAAGTTCGAGAGCGGGACGGGCTGGCCGAGCTTCACCCAGCCGTTTTCGGCCGATCACCTGAAATATATTCGCGATACGAGCTACGGCATGATCCGAACCGAGATCGTTTGCGCCCGTTGCGGGTCGCACCAGGGGCATGTTTTCCCGGACGGCCCGCCGCCGACGGGCGAGCGCTACTGCATCAACTCGGTCAGCCTCGCATTCACGCCCGCGGAGGAGCCGCTTCCTGACAAGCTCGGGCGTGGAGCTCCTGAAGGCAAGATCACGGAGGGTTGATGCCAGAATCGCGCTCACGCATCCCGTTCCTCCTCCTTGTCATACTGGTAGCCGTCGCGGCCCTGATCGGGGGTGCGGTGGCGCGGATGCTTCCCATCAGGAGCCATGAACCCGAAGCACCGCGTCTGCTTGCGGGCGCCTCCGACGCGAGTCTTGCTCCGCTCGTCCGCAAGACGGCCCCGGCGGTAGTGAACATTGCTGTCCTCCAGCCATCTCCGGCTGAGCAGAATCCGCTGCTCCAGGACCCGTTCTTCCGACGCTATTTCGGAGTCCCCGATGCCGCACTGCAGCCTGCAATGGCGGCGGGATCCGGAGTCATTGTTGATGGTGATCGCGGTTTCGTCATCACCAACTTCCACGTGGTGCGAAACGCAGAGGCGATCGAAGTCATCTTGAAAGACGGGCGCAAATACACTGCTGAACTCCTCGGTGCCGCACCAAGCCTAGACCTCGCCGTCTTGAAGATCGGCGCCCAAGACCTGCCGACGCTGCCACTTGGCGACAGCGGCAAGCTCCAGGTCGGCGATTATGTCGTCGCGATCGGCAACCCTTTCGGACTAGGTCAAACCGTAACTAGCGGCATCGTTAGCGCGACCGATCGGCCGCTAGGGCAGGGGGATACTCGCCGCTTCATTCAGACAGATGCCCCCATCAATCCAGGCAACTCGGGGGGTGCGCTGATCAATCTTCACGGCGAGCTGATCGGGATCAACTCAGCCTTGTTCAGCCCGAGTCAGGGCGAAAGTGCCGCCGGCAATGTCGGCATCGGCTTTGCGATCCCGAGTAAAGTCGTGAAGCAGGTCCTCGCGGAGGCGGAACGGGCGCCGAAGTAAGTCTAGTCGCTTCCGGAGTGATAATAATCGATACGGATCCTCACCCATGATCCGATGAGTGGATGACCACCCTTGCGAGGAGGTCGCACGCGGAACTGCCAGGCAGCTTGGCGGACCGCCGAGGCAAGGTGCGAGCCCGCCGGCTGCTGCTCCAGCTCGATGCAATCCTCCACCCTGTTTTGTGGTGCGGTCTTGCAGGCGATTAAGCCGTACCCCTCCGGCGCATTCTTGGGCATGTAGCCGGCAAGCTCGGCGTCGGTAGGCTCGCGTGCCCATTCCGCCGCGTACAGCGCTTCGCCATTGGGTCCACGACCGACCACTTCGCTGTCACCCGCGCTGCCTGAGCCGGCGGCAGGCATCTCTGAAATGTCGCTAGCGGCCATGTCCTCCTTGCTCATCTCAAGCCAGGGCTTGGCGACGGGCGCGGGAGGCGGGGCGATAGAGGGCTTTACGGGCAGGATGATTGGGGGCGGCTTGGGCACGGGCCGATTGGTCGCCACCTGCTCCTGCTGTTGCCGGGTTTGATGCGACGTTGTCGGCGCGGAGCTTCGCTGGCGGGGAAGGAGGTCTACCACGATCCCGCGTAGCGCTCTCCCTGACGGTGGGGGAATGTAGCCCAACGTCATCAGGACGAGGATCAGCCCGATATTGACTGCCAAGGCGAGCGCGAGGCCTGACAGCCGTCGCTGGAGCGGCGTCCGGTCGTAGGGCGAGGGGATGCGATAGGCTGGCAAAGTTTGAGGCTGGGATTTCGTCGCGTGGGGAGCAGGTAGCGGCTGGATAGGTGAACCGACAGTGAAAGAGGTGAGATGTTCGACGGGTAGGGTGAATCCTATCTACCAAGAGGCTCCGCGATCGCTGCGCTCAACAATTGAGCCGAACCCGTTTCGAGTTCGAAATCCGTCACGAATTCACCTTCCGCGCTATCGTCTCTGGTGCGAGGACGCAGAAACATGAACATCCGAGAGGCTGCAGACAGCGACGCAGAAGCGATCGCAGCGATTTATGCTCACCATGTGCTGCACGGCACGGCCTCCTACGACCTTGACCCGCCGTCAGTCGAATTCCATCGCGACAAGATCCGCCGCATCGCCAATGATCGTTGGCCGTTCCTTGTCGCCGAGCTCGAGGGACGGGTTGTGGGCTATGCCTACGTCACTCAATTCCGCGATCGGGCCGCCTACCGGTTCACCGCGGAGGACAGCATCTATGTGCACCCTGAGTGGACAGGGCGGGGCGTCGGCAAGGCGTTGCTCGCCGCGCTTCTGGATCGGTCGGCGGCCTGCGGCTTCAAGACCGTCGTCGCCGTGATCGGCGGCGCCGAGCCGGCCTCGATTGCCGTCCACGCGGCGCTGGGCTTCCGGGAAGCGGGCCGTCTCGAACGGGTGGGCTGGAAGAAGGAGCGCTGGCTCGACAGCGTCTACATGCAGCGCGACCTCAGCGAAAGGACGGCTGGACGCTGAGAGTGTCGGCGGGGAGCGGTTGAATGATGTCGCGGGCTGCGACCGTCGGGTCGAGCCAGGCCGCCCAGCGCTCCTGCGGAAGCACAGCAATCTGTCGGCTATGGTAGGGTGCCACGTCCGGTCCGGGCTCCGTCGTCAGCATGGTGAAGGCTTCACCGACGCTCGGGTCGGTGCGGGTGAGTCCAGCGATACACAACATCGGCGCGCGTGGCATCGTGAACAGCCAGCGATCCTTGCGCTTCGCCTTGGGATTGGCGGGTTTGGTGAACTCATAGAAGCCATCCGCAATGATCAGGCAGCGCCCGGACCCGAACTCCCGTCCGTCCGACCGGAAATTGTACACTGGCTTGCCGCCGGGTCCCGGCCAGCTCCAGCGGCGAACAATTAGTTCATAACCGTTCGACGAGGAACGTACGATCGCCGCGGGATCGGTAATGGCGATATCGCGCGGTGCGAGGTTGGGCGCGCCTTCCGGGAAGGTGAGCGGCATCTGCAGGTCGCGGAAGATCCGAGCCACCTCATCGACCGACTTCGACTGGGTGTAGAGGTTGCACATCGAATGAGCGGCTTAGCGAAAGCAGTAGCCTCGCGCCAATCGCCCTGACTTGGCCTAGCGGTCGCCTCGGTCGCCCTCGCCGTGCTTCGGCTTGGTCTTTGAATCACGCTTCTGGTCGGTCGCAGAGCTGCGGCCGACATCATCGCTTTCCTTGAACTGGCCTTTCTCGTCGCGCCGGACGTAACGCTTGTCCGTACCGGTATCGATCAATTCACGCGGCATATCATTTCTCCCATGCCGCTCAAATGATTGGGAGGATTTTTGGTTTCGGTCCTTAGGGCTCGTCGCGCCTTAGCTGGAACCAGCGTCGGCAAGGCGACGTTTGGATCCACGATGAACGATCGGACCTTAAACCTGTGGCGGCAGATCGAAAGCGGCCGCCGCTACGGCAAGAAACGCCTGTGGCCGACGGTCAGCCCGCCGGCGTCAGGGGTTCCTCGAAAAGGCTAGCTCAGGCGGAGGTCTCCGCTCTTACTTGCACTTAATGAAGTGGCCCTTCTTGTCGCGGCACTGCTTCGGCTTTGCCGGGCACTTAATGAACTTCCCGTTCTTGTCGCGGCAGGCGGCGGCGATGGCCGGCGAAGCGGCAACGCTTCCCAGCAGGCTCACGGCAGACAGTGCGAGGACAAGTTTTTTCATGCAGTCGCTCCCTTCGGCTTAGGGTAGCAACGGCTGTAGCATAAGTTGCTGATAGCCGCAGGTTACAAAGGTGTAACCGCAGAGTGGGTAATCGGGTAGATTCTTGTTTAAGGAACGCCGCTCCGCGCATGGAGTTTAGACGTGGCTGCCGGATGGCCGGCGGCCTTGCTCAACCCGAGCAGGTGACGGGAGAGGGCGGTCACCACCTCGGTGCTGACCGCCCTCTTTCGTATCTTCGTCGGCTGAGCGACATAGCCGAACCAATTGATTTATCTGTGTTAAGGTGACGAAACCCGGACGCGCTTCCCGGGTTCGTTTGCCTCATGATGAGTCAACCCAACACGATCAGTTCTCGCGAATTCCACCGCCGCCGCGCGGAAAGCGAGATGGAGAAGGCGCTCATCGCCGCCAAGCCCACCGTCGCCATGCGCCACCTTGAGCTGGCGAAGATGCACCGCGAGCGCGGCATCGAGCTGATGGCTCAAGACCGCCAGCGCAGGCTCCGCCTCCATCCGCAGCGGGCGTTCAACGGCACCGACAAGGAGGGTTGAACGCGTATGCGATCGTTCAATCCCTTTGCCTTGGGCATCGGGGCAATCATCCTCCTCGTCTTTGCCTACAGCTTCTGGATCAACGCGGCGGGCTAAGATCGTCGAGGTTCCGGTTCACGAAGTAGAAAAACCATACTTCCTCCACCTCCTCCACTTCGCTGGGAGAGCGGCGCGAAGCCCTGGCACGCGGGAAGGGCCCGCATTGGCGAGCTTAAGCCACAGGGGCCGGCCTGTAGGAAAGCGAAATGACGGCCCAAGGCTATCAATGGCGCCGCATCCGGCCTATGCTTCGGGTTGCTAGCCGCAAACCTACGGTCTCAAGGCGCTTTGCGGCCCCTTTTTCCGATCTTGTCGGTTCTAGCAGGAAACGGGCCGGCATTTCGTCCGGCCAATCGAAGGGAACATTCATGCCAGTCGGCACCGTCAAATTCTTCAACGAGCAAAAGGGCTATGGCTTCATCGCGCCGGATGGCGGCGGACAGGACGCCTTCGTCCACATCACCGCGGTCGAGCGTGCCGGTATGGGCACGCTGCGCGAGAACCAGCGCGTCGCTTACGACCTGGAGGAAGATCGCCGCGGCAAGATGGCGGCGGCCAACCTCCGCTCGGCCGATGATGCGGCGGGGGACGAGCAGCCTTCCGAAGCCGAATAAGTCTTGAACACCAACCTCGACTTCTTCCTCGCTCGCGCCGCCCAGGCGCGTGCGGATGCGGATGCGGCAACGCTCGACCATGTGCGCGAGCGTTGCCTGCGTTCCGAAGCGGCATGGACGGCGCTCGCGCACAAGGCGGAGCGATCGGAGCAAATGCGCGAAGCGGAGGTCAGGCGAAAGGCTGAGCAGGGGCTGGTGTCCTGACGCGCTAGGCCTGGCGCCCTTTTCCGGGTTGCTCGGCCTGGATCATCGCTGCTTCGGCGTCGAACTCATGCAATGCGCGCTCGAACCAAGAAAATCGGTTTCGCGCTTTCCTTCGACGGCGAAGGCGCTAGGTTCCGCTCAACGCCGGCGGGGATCTGGAATGAAGCTGTATCGCGTAAACAAGCTCGCCAAGGCGGGTGGCGTGGTCATCAAGAAGAAGCACATCCTGGCCCCGACGGATCGTGCCGCGGTCCAGCAGGCGGAGGACAGTGAGGACTGTCCGATCTGCGATGTTCTGCGCGACGACGGCAAGACCGTAGGGCAGATACTTTAGCGCGCATCGCGCCGCACTCTTCCGGCGGCGCTGAAACTCAGCCGCCGTAGAGCTGGATGTTCTCACGGATCAGCCGGTCGACCGCAGCGTCTTCCGCCGCCATCAGCTCCTTCTTTCGCTCGGCTTCGAGCTTCAGCCGCTCGTCGCGTTCCTCGGAATTCTCGGGTTTTCTTGTTCGCATGCGGGTTGAACGTTCCGCGAGCGAGATAGTCTCACGCGGATTCCTGATGTGACTTGCGCTTCGATCGCCGTTCGCCCGCCGCCTGGCAGGCGTTGGTGATCAGCCTGTGGCCGGTTTCCTCCGCCGCTTCGGGCGTCATTGCGACCGCGACACCGTCGGGACCGTCGACGTGGACCTCCCCCTCCTCGGTTGCGACCGAGCTAGGCTCGTCATGCACTTTGCCAGTCATGACGATAAAACGCGGGTAGCGTCAGTCAGGTTTCCTGGCGGTGGTCGCGCCGCGCCTCAACCAAGACGCGGACAGCCCGCTGCGTGCGCTTAAAGCCACTAATGTCACGTGGTTCGGCGCCATTTTGTGCGAACTTACAACGGCGCGCGGAATGCGTCGGCGGGGGAGGGGGCTGTCCTTCATCCCCTGACGAAACCATGAAACGGCGCCTGTAGGAAAGCGGAATTGCGTCCTCTCAATAGCCGAGCGTACGCAGCCATAGCCGCTCGGCTGCGCCCGACTGCCAATAGGGCACCACGAAGAGCAGGATCTGGGTGGCGAGCAGGACGATGGTCGCGCGGCGTCCACGGATCAGGAACAGGGCCAGGAAACAGGGAGCCGGCGAAGTAAGGCCGCATGTCCGACGGAACATGCGGCCTCCCCACATCAACTGCCGTGCGTCCAGTTACGGTAGTCAATCCAGCAGGGCATCAGCATCCAGTGGTTGCCCACCCAGCTGTAGGGGCAAATCCAGTTCCCGTTGCCGGCACCGACGGCTGGCGAGGCGGCGCCAAGCCCAAGGAACGCAGTCGAAACCAGGCCAAGCTTTACGAAAGTCTTCTTCATTGATCCCTCCGATAAGTGAGGGACGGCAATTGTCGGCAAAATGGTTGCTAAGCCTTTGGGCTCTTATCCAATCCGGAGGCAGTTTAGAGTTGATCCAAAACAGATGAAGTTTGCGCGACGTCCATTTTTCGCCCGGTTTCAGCTCCGAAGTGTCGACTAATACACATTAGTTGACTTCAATCCGCCCGTCGGGAAAATCCGTGCGCCGGATCGAGGACGGTTGATCGCCGTCGCTCCGGAGTGCCCATGCCCTCGCGATCCGCGCTTCAAGCGTTTGATTCAATTTCGGAAGGATCAAAGTCGGAACCGGCTGCACTTGCAGTCGTAGTAACTAATGTTAGCAATCGAGGCGCTCGGAAGTCGGGGAAGGTAGTAAGCGGGCGGTGTCGCACCAAGACAAGTTTGATCCTCAGATCAGCGCCGACGATGTGAGCAAGCCGTTAGAGGATCGGCTGCCACTTGAAGTCAGGCTCGGACTGGAGGAAGTCGCGGCCGCGACCGAGGAAGAACTCCGTCGGGAAGCGCCGAAGGAGCCGACGGATCGGCAACTTTGGGCGCTCGCATGTCAAATCTACGACGCCCGGCGCAACAGGGACCGCATATTCAACCAGCAGCTATTCGGCGAGCCGGCCTGGGATATGCTGCTCGCGCTCTATTGTCTGCCGAGACAAGGGATATTCCTCGGCGTCACATCGCTCGCTCACGCCGCCAACGTTCCACCCTCCACGGGCCATCGATGGCAGAAGATCCTTTTTGACGAAGGACTAATCGAGCGCGGTCCAGCGGTTCTCGACCATCGGCAACACCTCGTCGGGCTGACCGATAAGGGGAAGACGCTGATGCGCAAGTATCTGACCCGGTTGTTCCACTGCGAGGGGCCCTCGAAGGCCAATACGGACTAAGTGCCGTCCCGTCAGCCGTTGCAAACGGCGACCAAAAGAGCGAGGCTGACAGCCGTGTAAGCCGGGGGCTCGGATGACCGGTCAGCGTAACGAAGCTCAGCAATCGAAGGCGCTTAAGCGCGCCGTGACGCTTGTCACCGAAGCGATGGACCTTCTCGACGCTCATGGGTGCAGTCCGGATGCCGCCGCGCATCTGGCAATGGCGCAGCAGGAGATGCGGCGGGCGTTGGACAACGGGGGCAATTGAGCAGCGCTAGAGCAGTCCGTTCCGTCGAAAACTGGTGCAGTCATTACCGGCCAGGATCAGATGGTCGAGAACCTTGCAATCCAACCCTTCCAACGAAGTGGCAAGCCGCCGAGTAAAGCAGATATCTGAAAAGCTGGGAGTTGCATCTCCGCTCGGGTGATTGTGCGAGAGGACGATGCCCGCACTCTCGAACTCCAGAGCTTGTGCAACGATCTCCCGAACCGAAACGTCTACCTGCGCCTCGAGGCCAGGAAACCAATCGAGATATAGGCAGCGACGTGACCGGTCGACGTGCGCGACCCATAGTGTCTCCCGCGTCGGATCGGCTTGGATGAAACAATCATTGAAGAAGAGATGGGCGGCCGAAGGCCCGTCCAATTTGGCGGCCGACGGAAGACGCTCGTACCCCACGCAGCCAAGCTAAACAGCCGTAAAAGGCCGTCCACCGGAATTACTTCCATTTTGGATGTTTATATAATCGGGGCGGCGCAAAGGCCGCCCCGAGGCACGCTAACACTCGCGGCGAGACGTCTTAGGCTCGCTGAGTCCGCAATCGTCTCACTGATCCAGGAAAGAGCGCATCTTCCGGCTGCGGCTCGGATGCTTCAGCTTCCTCAACGCCTTCGCCTCGATCTGCCGGATGCGCTCGCGGGTGACGCTGAACTGCTGTCCGACTTCCTCCAGCGTGTGATCGGTGTTCATGCCGATGCCGAAGCGCATGCGCAGCACGCGCTCCTCGCGCGGGGTCAGTGACGCCAGCACGCGGGTCACCGTCTCCTTGAGGTTGGACTGGATCGCGGCGTCGACCGGGATGACCGCATTCTTGTCCTCGATGAAGTCCCCGAGGTGGCTGTCTTCCTCGTCGCCGATCGGCGTTTCGAGGCTGATCGGCTCCTTGGCGATCTTGAGGACCTTGCGGACCTTTTCGAGCGGCATGGAGAGGCGCTCGGCCAGCTCCTCCGGGGTCGCCTCGCGGCCGGTCTCGTGCAGGAACTGGCGGCCGGTGCGGACCAGCTTGTTGATCGTCTCGATCATGTGCACCGGGATGCGGATGGTGCGCGCCTGGTCGGCGATCGAGCGGGTGATCGCCTGCCGGATCCACCAGGTGGCGTAGGTCGAGAATTTGTAGCCGCGGCGGTATTCGAACTTATCGACCGCCTTCATCAGGCCG
>JAFBAM010000236.1 GCA_019247755.1 Sphingomonas sp. | reverse complement strand
ATGGCGGTGGCGCGCGCGTTCTCAGCGATTCGAAGCGCGATGAACGCTAAGTTCGCACAAAATGGCGCCGAACCTCGTGACATTAGTGGCTTTAAGGCGCTTCCAATACGCGCATCTGCCGCGCTTCTGTTGGGTTTGGCTGCGGTTCCGGCGCACGCCGAGGAGCGCATCCTTCGCTACTTGAGCGACGTCCAGATTCAGAAGGACGCCTCGCTCGACGTCACCGAGACCATCGTCGTCCGCGCCGAGAACGACCGCATCAACCACGGCATCTATCGCGACTTCCCGACCCGCTATCGCGGACGCAACGGCAGCCAGGTCCGCGTCGGTTTCACCTGGGAGGGCGCGACGCTCGACGGGTCCACGGTCCCCGCCTCGGTCGACCACGTCGGCAATGGCGTGCGGATCAAGGTCGGCGACCCCGACTCGATCGTCAGCGTCGGCGAGCACAGCTACGTCCTGCATTACCGGACGACGCGGCAAATCGGGCGCTTCGACAAGTATGACGAGCTCTACTGGAACGCGACCGGCAACGGATGGATCTTCCCGATCGACGTCGTCGAGGCCCGCATTCGCCTTCCAGAGGCGGTGAGCTTTGGTCAGCGCTCCGCTTACACCGGCGCTTACGGGTCATCAGAATCCAATGCCGAAGTGGCAGACGAAAAGCCGGGCGAGATCACGTTTCGGACCACGCAGGAATTAGAACCCGGCGAAGGCCTGACCGTCGCCGCCGCCTTCCCCAAAGGAGTTGTCGCGGAGCCAGCGCCGAAAAGCCGCCTCGGCCAGTGGTTCGGCGACAATGGTCCGCCGGCCGTCGGGTTGCTCGCACTCCTGGGCCTTTGTGCCTTCTATTTCACCGCCTGGCGCCGCGCCGGCCGTAACCCCCGCGCGGGAACGGTCGTGCCGATCTTCTCCCCTGCCGACGATCTGACGCCCGCCGGCATGCGCTATGTGACCAAGATGAGCGCCGACGACCGCAGCTTCGCGGCTGCTCTCGTCGACATGGGCGTTCGCGGCCATATCAAGCTGGTCGAGGAAGACCGCGGCTGGTTGTCCGAGAAAAAGATGCGCCTCGAGCGCCTCAACTCCGAAAGCCCTCTCCCATCCGAGGAGCAAGCGGCGCTCGACCGGCTCTGCCAGCCCGGCGGGGAAATTGTGATGGAGCAGAAGAATCACGAGATTTTTTCCTCTGCTCAGAAGGCTTTGAGCGAATTCCTGAAGAACAAATATGAAGGCAAGCTGTTCAAGCGCAATCTTGGCTGGGCGGTCGCAGGCCTGTTTCTGTTCCTCGCGGCTGTCTGGCTGACGGCGGCCGCGGTCGCCCTCGCGACTGACGAAGGCAGCCTGTGGCAAATCGGCACGGCCGCCGGCTTGATCCTCCTTGCTGCGCTATTGGCCGGAATCGCCCGCGATCTCTCAACCAACGGCAAATGCCTTGTGTACCTGCTGATCTTTGTCGCTGGTGTCGCAGGCCTTTTCCTTGGATTTCCGATCGTCGGCGAGGCTCTCACCAGCGGATGGTGGCAGCCCTTCGCGCTCGTCCTGATCTCGCTCCCGGTCGTCGTCTCCGCCTTCTGGTGGATTGCCGCGCCGACACCTGAGGGGCGCACGGTCCTCGACCATATCGCCGGCTTCAAACAATATCTGTCGGTCACCGAGCAGGAGCGGCTCGACCGCATAACGGCGCCCAAGGACACACCCGAGATTTTCGAGCGCTACCTGCCCTATGCAATCGCGCTGGGCATCGAAAACCGCTGGGCCGACCGCTTCGAAGGCGTACTCGCAGCCGCCGCTGCCTCGGGCGGGCAGCAGGGCTTCCTCTGGTATTCGGGATCGAATAGCCCGTGGAGCAATCCGGGCGCGTTCACGAAGGACGTCGGCGCCTCGCTGTCGAGCACGATCAGCTCCGCCTCCGCGGCTCCGGGGTCGAGCAGCGGCTCCGGCGGTGGCGGCTTCTCAGGAGGTGGAGGTGGAGGTGGCGGCGGCGGAGGCTGGTAGCCGTCCGGGCCGTCTGAAGAAGGCGATCGCCGCATCGCGGTACGTCGCGTCTTCCGGTTGCCGGACGAAACCGAGGCGCTCGGCCAGCTTCATCGAGGGTACGTTGTCGAGATCGATGATCGCTGGATAGGATTCAGCCGCAAGCTCGCGCTCGGCCCATGCGAGTGCCGCACTGCAGGCCTCGAACGCGACCCCCTGCCCGTGCACCGAGCGGTCGAAGATCCAGCCCATCTCGGGTTCGCCGAGGATGGTCGGCGTCATATCGCGCTCGAACTGGAAGAAGCCGCAGTGCCCGACCATCCGGCCATCAGCCTTCAACTCAACTGCCCACGGACCCATGCCGATTACCGACCACATGCCAATGCCGCCAAGCATCCGGCGCCAGCTGTCCTCGCGGTTGACTGGCTTTCCGCCGATGTGGCGCATGACTTCCTCGTCGCCCAGCGTTGCCGCATGGGCGTCGAGGTCTTGCTTCGTAAAATCGCGCAGGATCAAACGCTCGGTTTCGAGCGTCGGCGCCGACCGGTGCAAGCTTACTTTTTACCGAGCGTGAGGCCGCCGAAGCGCTTGTTGAAGCGCGCGACTTGGCCGCCTTCGGACACCTGGCGAGTACCGCCGGTCCAGGCCGGGTGGACCTTGGGATCGATGTCGAGGTGGATCGTGTCGCCTTCCTTGCCCCAGGTCGAGCGGACCTGGAACTGGGTGCCATCGGTCATTTCGACGTTGATCATGTGGTAGTCGGGGTGGATACCGGACTTCATCTGCGATTTCCTTGAGTTAGCCGCTGGTTTCCGACCAGCAGCAGGAAAGTTGAGCGGCGCCTCTACAAGCCCCGCGGCGAACATGCAACTTGAGCCCAGATCAGGCCGGTTGGGCCCTGCCCTTCGCGAGCGTGGGCACCAGCAGCTCGGCGACGCGGAAGCCGCCGAACAGCAGGGTCGCGTAGAAGAGGTCGCCGGCAACCGTGTTCTGGAAGAACGGGATGGCCGCGACGTAGCAAGCCTCCAGCCCGACCATGGTGCGCGGATAAAAACCGCTGAACAGCCACATCCCGAAGTTGGTGATAAGGAAGAACAGGACGGAGCTCAGGATCGCGGCGCCCGCCACGCGGAGCGGCGAGACTCGGCTCAGGGCCACCATGCCCAGCATCACGATCAGTGCGACGCTGAAATAGACGGTCGCTTGCCCGTGGTAGAAGCCAAGCACCAGGTCGCTCAGCAGAAGCGCACCAAGCGGCGCGGCGAACGCGAGCGCCTTACGGCCAAGGTAGGCGCCACTGAACAGCGCCATCGCACCGATCGGCGTGAAGTTGTTTGGATGCGGCACGAGGCGCAGCGCGGCAGCGACGACGATCGCGGTCAGGAGTGCGATGAGACGGCTATGGTTCGTAGTCATGCCCCTCCATTAATCAGCTTGACCGCAATTTGACAGCACGACTAGCAAGGCGACCGACCAGGGTGCCGCCCACGAAGCTTCGGCTTCGGCGGGGGCGGTTCAAAGGGAAGCCGGCGAAAATCCGGCGCTGTGCCCGCAACTGTGAACGCTGATCCTCCATCGGCAAAGTCAGGAACCTGCCTTGGTCAGTCGTCCGTTTCCCCGGCCGGGACCAGCCGCGGGGGCGTGGGC
>JAFBAM010000280.1 GCA_019247755.1 Sphingomonas sp. | reverse complement strand
GCTGTCGTTCCGCTTGAACCCGATGGAGCTGATCGGCGGCGGAGTCGGCGGGGCGCACTGGTGGGACAAGGTGCCCTCCAAGTTCGCCGGCTGGGACGAGAGAGATTTTTCGAGTGCTGCCTTCCGCGCGGTGCCCGGGGCCATCGCCCGTCGCGGGGCTTTCATTGCACCGGGAGCGGTTCTGATGCCGAGCTTCGTCAACATCGGCGCGCGCGTCGGCGAAGGGACGATGGTCGACACTTGGGCAACGGTCGGCAGCTGTGCCCAGATCGGCGCCAACGTCCACATCTCGGGCGGCGCGGGCATCGGCGGCGTGCTCGAGCCACTTCAGGCAGGGCCCGTGATTATCGAGGACGATTGCTTCATCGGCGCGCGATCCGAGGTCGCCGAGGGCGTGGTGGTCGAGCGCGGCTCCGTCCTGTCGATGGGCGTGTTCCTGGGCGCCTCGACCAAGATCGTCGACCGCGCATCGGGCGAGGTGCACTATGGGCGCGTGCCTGAATATTCGGTCGTCGTTCCCGGCAGCATGCCCGGCAAGGAAGGCGGCCCCGGCCTCGCCTGCGCCGTGATCGTCAAGCGCGTCGACGAACGCACGCGGTCCAAGACCAGCATCAACGAGTTGCTGCGCGACTAGCGCTCAATGACGCTAAGGCTGAATCCCGCCCTCAATTGTGCGGCGCTCGCGTCCGACTATGCGGTCAGGAAGCGGCTGCAGCTACGTGACTTCCTCGATCCGGCGTCTGCCGAGCAAGTCTATGAATCCGTCCACGAGCTCCCGTGGGGGATGGTCTACAACGATGGGCCCCAGGTGCACCAACTCAGCCCCGAGCAGGTCGCCGCCATGGATGACCAGCAGGCCGACGACATCACCGCAGGCATTCAAGAAAGGGCGCGCGAGCAATTCCAGTTTCTCTATGCCTTCTATCCCGTCCATCACGCCTACCTTTTGCCGACCGGTCCGAGGTATCGGGCCTTTGAGTTCCTTGAGTTACTGAACAACCCTGCGGTGATCGATTTCATTCGAGACCTGACGGGTCTTGACCAGATTCGATGGGCCGACGCGCAGGCCACCTGGTACCGGCCGGGGCATTTCCTGACAGCGCACGATGACGAAGACCCAGTCAGGGGTCGCGTGGCCGCCTATGTCATGAACCTGTCGCGCGATTGGAATCGGGACTGGGGTGGACTGCTTCAGTTCTTCGATGCCAACGACAATGTCGAGCAGGCGTACAAGCCCGCGTTCAACACGCTCAATATCTTCACCGTGCCGCAGCTTCATTCGGTTTCGATGGTGTCGACCTATGTCACCGCGGAACGGCTCGCGGTGACCGGTTGGTTTCGCACCGACGAACCGCCGCAACGGATCGCGCAGCTCGCCAGCCGCACAACGACATAAGCCCAGCTTATTACCCCTCTCCGGGCATTTGTTGGCGGGCTTATGGGCCTGGCTGGTATTTCCGCCGGGCTATGAAACCCATCGATCCCCAGTCGTTTGACCGCAAGCAGGCGGAAGCGCCGCAGCCGCTGCCGCGCCACGATGCGCACGTGATCCGTGTGCAGATGAACCGCAGCGACTGGCTGATCCTCGCGACGCTCGCCGTCATCTGGGGCGGCGCCTTCTTCTTCATCGGCGTTGCCGTGCGCCACGTGCAGCCGCTGACCTATGTCTGGCTGCGACTGACCATCGCCGCCGCGGCGATGTGGGGCTTCCTTCATTTCAAGGGCCAGAAGCTCGACCTGCCGCGCTCGGCCTGGGGCTCGATCCTGCTGCTCGCTTTGCTCAACAATGCGCTGCCCTTCACCCTGTTCGGCTGGGGGCAGACGCACATCGCCAGCGGCCTCGCCTCGATCCTCAATGCGACGACCCCGATCTGGGGCGTCGTAGTCGCGCACATCCTGACCCACGACGAGCGCATGACTCCGCGCAAGGTCGCGGGCGTATTGCTCGGCTTCGGCGGCGTCGCGACGATGATTGGCCCGGCTCTCCTCGCCAACATTGGCACGAGCGGCATTGCGCAGCTGGCCTGCGTCACTGCGTCGCTCAGCTACGCTCTCGCCGCCGTCTGGGCACGCCGTTTCCGCCGCCAGGGCATCTCGCCGCTCAGCGTCACCACCGGCCAGCTGACCGCGGGCGCGCTGATGATGCTACCGATGTCGATGTTCATCGACCGACCGTGGACGCACGCTTTCCCGCCGCTCACGGCATGGGCC
>JAFBAM010000272.1 GCA_019247755.1 Sphingomonas sp. | reverse complement strand
CAGCCCGCGACCGAATTTTCTGGCGGCGAGGCGCAACGGGTAAAGCTGGCCACCGAGCTGCAGCGCGCCCATCGAGGCGGCGCCCTCTACGTGCTTGACGAGCCGACCACCGGACTCCACCCGACGGACGTCGAGCGATTGCTCAACCAGCTTCAAACGCTTGTGGACGCCGGCAATAGCGTCATCCTCGTCGACCACGACATGAAACTCGCGGCGGCAAGTGACTGGATAATCGACATCGGCCCAGGTGCGGGCGACGATGGCGGCCGGATCGTCGCCGCTGGCGCCCCGGCGGACGTCGCCTGTTCCGGCGTCAGCTGCACCGCTCCGTATCTCAGGCGCGCGCTGGAACCAGGGACAAGCTCGGCGACTGCCACCTCGGCCCGAGAATTGGTGGATGCCGACTAAAGTCCACTCCGCGTACCCGATCGTCCCTATTCGCTCGTTTTTTCCTCAGCGCTTGGTTCCTCGCCGGGATTGTAGCGGGGCTTGGGTTGAGGAAGGAGGAAGAAGGCAACACAGAGCAGGGCAAGTGCCACGCCGAGGCGGGGGACCGCGATCGCGATCGGAACAGCCGCGATCTGGACGAGCGTCGCGATGCCGTACCGGCGTGTCATTTGTCGGAGAAAGTCTGGTGTCAGGCGTTCATCGATCAATCGATGGCCAGTCATCCCGTAGAACCACTTCCCCATCCAAGTGCATGCGGTCAGGGCGAGGCCCGCCGCCAACGTTACCGATGCGACGGGCTCGAAACGGGTCCCGACGTGATAGCACCACACGCGAACCGGATAAGGCACGACGACGATCGCCAGAAGGAACAGCAGGTTGATCGTGCTGAACCAATGATCGCTCTTGGCGTAGATGCGACCCGAATAATGGTGCTGGAGCCAATAGGCGCCGATGACGATGTAGCAGAGGACCAAGGCGACATGTTCCCGCCATTGCTCTGCCATGGCCTTCGCCAGATCGCTGTAGCCGTGTGGGCCGTCGGGGGATCCGGGGACCTTGATCTCGACGATCAGGAGCGTGAGCGCGATCGCGAAAACCGCATCGCTGAACCCTTCGAATCGTTTGAGGCCGCGCTCCGCTCCGTACGTCTGTCCACGGGGATTTCTAGCCATACCGAGCAAACACGCTGCACAATCCAAAGGTTGCTACGGTTGAAGCTCGACAGCCCAACGGTCAGCTTTCCACCCATTCCTGCACTAGGGCACTGACTGGCAGCCGCCGCTTGTTTCCCCTATATGCGCCGTGCCAGAGGGCTGGGCGGCCGCGGCGGAGACAAGTCTCCGGCGAGGAAAGTCCGGGCTCCATGGAACCACGGTGCCGGGTAACGCCCGGCGGTCCGCCATTAGCTTCGGCGAAGGCGAATCAGGGATAGTGCCACAGAAAGGATTCCGCCTCGCTTCGGCGGGGTAAGGTCGAAAGGGTGCGGCAAGAGCGCACCGCGGTCCTGGCAACAGGGCCGGCACGGTAAACCCCATCGGGTGCAAGACCGAATAGGGGCGGCACATGGGCCTGGTTCCGGCTCGCCGCCCGGGTTGGTTGCTGGAGCGGCGGGGCAACCCGTCGCCTAGAGGAATGGCCGCACATCCGCCTTCGTCTGCAGACGGAAGCGGAGGACAGAACCCGGCTTACAGGCCCTCTGGCGCAATTTGTCATCGCGAGGAGCGCAGCGACGCGGCGATCCATGCGCCTGCTGGATTGCTTCGCTGCGCTCGCAATGACTAGTGTGGAGACCAAATGCCTCGGCAGAAAAGATCGGACGACTGGGGATTCCCGCGCTGGCGGTCCTATGGCGACAAGGGCCGGGGCGCAGCGAAGCTGCGCCTGTGCGACCGCGAGGGGTGCAGCGAGATCGGCGACCGGCCGGCGCCAAAGGCGCCGCACAGCCGCGAACGCTGGTATTTCTGCGAGGCGCACGCGGCGGAGTACAACAAGAACTGGAACTACTTCGCTGGTCTGTCGCCGGAAGAAGCTGCGCGACGGGCTGCGGAGGAAGAGACGGGCGCAAAGGGATTCCGGCAATCGGCGCAATGGAAATGGGCAGGCCCCGGCGACGGCAGCCGCAACCGCGACGAGATGCGAGCGCTGAGCGCGCTGGGTCTCGACAGCGATGCCGACTTCAAAGCGGTAAAGGCGGCGCACCGGCGGCTGGTCAAGGAAACGCACCCGGACGCCAATCAAGGCGATGCGGAGGCCGCCAAGCGCTTCAAGCAGGTGCAGGCGGCCTACGACGTGCTGCGCAAGGCCGAGGAGCGGCGGAAAGAACTCGGTTAGCTGTCTTTGGGCTTCGGCGGGCGGGACCTTCGGTCGCCCTGCCGTCGGTCGCTCTTTCGTCGTTCGGGCTGGCCGGGGCGGGGGATTTTCATCTGCCGGCGCTCGGTCTTGCGTCTGTCGCGAAGACGCCGCTCACCCGAGCGGCCGTCCGAGCGCGGGAGTTGGCCGACGTCGATCGTCAGCGCATCGGCATCGGCGCCGCTTTCGGCAAGGCGTGCCTTGGCTGCACTGACGATCAGCGGCAGATGGGTCCGCACGAATTCGCGGCGATCGAGGTCCGAGATGCCGGCAGCGCGCTCGAAGCCAAGAAATGCACCGATCGCTTCCTGCGATACGCACAAGGCGCGCATCTTTCCCTCGATCCAGATGTCGACGAGCGTGTCGCTGCCGACCGACCGTATCGAATCATTCTCCATGCAACCCCTCCAGACGCGAGGCTGGCACAGGGAACGGCAGCTTTCCAGTGGAGACTAATGTGCGTTAGGCCGCAGCGGCGTAGCGGGCAGCAGTTTCCTTCACGAGCGCGATCATGTTCGGAACGCCCTGTGTGCGGTTGGCGCTGAGGTGCTTGCCGAGTTCAAAGGGCGCAAGCGCCTGGGCGATATCCATTTGCGCGACTTCGGCCGCAGGCTTGTCCTGTACGGCGCTGAGGACCAGCGCGACGATGCCTTTGGTGATCGCGGCGTTGCTGTCGGCGAGGAAGTGAAGGCGGCCTTCGCTCGCCCCCGGATAAACCCACACCGATGCCGAGCAGCCGCGCACCTTTGTGGCGTCGGTCTTCAGGGCGTCTGGCATCGGCTCGAGCTGGCGGCCGAGGTCGATCAGCAGCCGATAGCGGTCCTCGGCCTCGACCAGCTGATATTCTTCGAGAATGTCCGAAAGGGGAGGGAGCCCGGCCATCGGCCGAGCCCCTAGCATTGCTAGCGGTCGCGAAGCGACTCGATCTCGCGCGCCAGGCTATTTTCCTTGTCGACCGTGATCCGTTCCAGGACCTTGATGCGTTCCTTGAGCTGGGTGACCTCGTCGCGGAGCCGCTCGTTCTCGACCTGCGCCTGGCCGCCGTCATCCATGCCGGTCATTCGTCGACCGTATCGGCCGTAGCGGCCGTAGCCGTATTTTGCGCGGATGATCGACGCGACCATGATGATCGCCACGATCAGAACCGCCGTTAGCTGTCCGCCGTCCATCAGGCTTGATCCTCTTCTGCAATGCGGTCGCGGTCGCGAAGCGCCTCGATCTGGGCCGCGGTTTCCGCGCCGCGGTCGGTGACGATTCGCTCCAACACCTTGATGCGATCCTGGAGCTGCTGGACCTGTCCGCGAAGGCGCGCATTTTCCGCATCGTTGACCGGCAGGTCGCCGCGCATCTCGCGCATCGAGCGGACCGGAATCCCCAACTTGTGCCTGATGATGGTGAAGGCGAAGACCATGAACAGGACTGCAATGACAAACTCGAACGGGTTCATTGCGGCTGGAGCCCTTCTCGTGCTGCGATGTATCTTAGATGTATCATCTGGGATCGGCGCGATGCAATTCAAGCGTCATTGTTGGTCGAAATAGCAGCGCGCTTAACCGACCTTTGCGGCGGCTGACGAAGCGCTTCAATCTGCGCCGCGGTCTGGGCGCCGCCGTCGGTGACGATCTGCTCGAGCACTCGCACACGCTCCTCCAGCTCATGGCTGCGCGACGCATATTGAGCGGCCTTCTCGGCTGCATTCAGCGCCTCGATCTCCAGCTTCTTCTCGCGGAACTTGAAGAAGCGGTTGAACGCCAGGCCAAGCATCACGGTCGGCAAGCCGACGACGATCAACGCGATCATCACCATCGCGGGCGGGTCCATCATGCGTTGCCACCCTTGTCGAGCGCCAGAGCATCGATTTCGCGGACCAGCTTCGACGGTTGGTCGGTGACGATCCGCTCGACCGTCTCCATGCGGTCTTTCAATGACCCGAGCTCGGCGCGCAGCTGCGCATTCTCCTGGGTCAGCAGCCGAACTCGCTCCATCGATTCCTGGTCGGTCTTGGGATGGAGCGGCATGCCCCAGCTGTTGGAGAGCGGGTAGCCATTCTTGATCTTCAGCCAGTTATTGAGGAGCGACCCGAAGACTCCGACGACCACGATGATGGCGATGAAGGGAAACAAGCGAAGAAGAAAATCGAAAACCTGAGTGACTTCGGGATCCATGGTTGCCCCCTTATTCCTTGGTGAGTGCCTGCTCGCTTTCGCGGTCGCGAAGCGCCTCGATCTGTGCGGCGGTCTGGTAGCCGTTGTCGGTCACGATCTTCTCGAGGACACGGACGCGCTTCTCCAGCTCCTGCTTTTGCGCTCTTTCTGACGCTGCTTCATCGGTTGCCCGGCGGGCGACGATGTCGAGCTGCTTCTTCTTGAGCCCGATGATCCCCCAGCCGAGGCCGGCCCCAATGGCCGCAATCGGAACGAGTGGTCCCAAATCCATTACGCGAATCCCCCAATTCTGACTTGTTAGCGAAGCTGCTCGATCTCACGGGCGAGCGAGCGGTTTTCGGTCGTGACGTAGCTTTCGATGTCGGCGAGGCGCCGGTCGATGTCCTTCATCCGCGAGCGGATGTCGCGGGCCGCACGCGCCGGCGAGGCGCGAACGCCCTGCCAGAACTGCTTCTCCTCGCTGTCCACCCGCTCCAGCGACATCGGCTTGGTCGGCGTGACCATGGCGGCGATGAAGTAGAAGGGCAGGATGCCGCCGCCGCTCATGAACATGGCGGCAAGGAAGCAAACCCGGACCAGGGCCACATCGAAGCCGGTATAATCGGCAATGCCCGCGCAAATGCCGAACACCTTCCCATGCCGCTTGTCGCGGTAGAAGCGCGTGCGGCTGGCCGGCTGCTCGCCGTAATAAGCGGGAGACGCGTTCGAATATTCCGGCTGATTGGACCGCTCGAGCGGCCGGTTCGAGCGTTCCTGCGGGGCAGGATAGCGGTCGTAGGCCACGATTATTCCCCGTCCGCCAGCAGGCGCTGGCGGTCGTCGCGGCCGGGCAGGCATTGCTGACGCCAGTTCGGGTTCTCGGCCGTCATGATCCGCTCGATCGTGCATAGGCGATCGTCGAGACGGCGGGCGGCGTCATGTAGCTCGTCGAGCAGTTTCTCGTCTCCGGATGTCAGCGTCGCCGCGGTCTTCCACCTCGTTATGTAGTGAAAAATGACCCACGGCAGCCCGATGAAGATCGAAACGATCGCCAGCGCACCAACCAGATAACTCTCATCCATTGTTTACTTCCCCTTGGCCTTCATGGCGGCCTTCATGGCTTCGAGCTCGGCGTCGACCGCTTCAGACGCTTTCAGCTCGGCGATTTCCTCTTCGAGGCTTTTCGGACCGGTCATGCCAAGCGCATCGGCGCGTCCCTCAGCAAAGTCCGCGCGGCGCTCGAGGATCTCAAATTTCGAGAATGCGTCCTCGGCACGGCCGCCATTCAAGAGCTCGCGCGCCCGCGCTCGGGTGACCGCGCTTTCAAAGCGGGTGGCGATCGCGTTCTGGCGGGCGCGTGCTTCGCGCAGCTTTCCCTGAAGCTTGGCGATGTCTGTCTCATAAGTTTTTAAGGTGTCGTCGACGCCTTTGATCTCGTCGCGTAGGCCATCGGCCATGTCGGCAAGCTTCTGACGCTCGATCAGCGCGGCCTTGGCGAGATCCTCGCGGCCCTTGCTGAGCGCAAGCTCGGCCTTCTCGGTCCAGCCTTTCTGATGATCCTCGACCTTGGTGAGAGCGCGGCGCATTTCCTTGCCGTCGGCGATGCAGCGCGCCGCGGAGGCTCGCACGTCGACCAAAGTCTCTTCCATTTCAAGGATCACCATCCGGATCATCTTCGCCGGGTCTTCCGACCGGTCGAGCATCTCGGTGATGTTCGCCGCAAAGATGTCCCGTGTCCGGGAGAAAATGCTCATTCACGAAACTCCGAATTCAAAAACCTAGGGCCCTAAACCTGCTCCTTACCATACAAGTGTCGTGCCATTTTCGCCGGAATCGCCTTGAACTGCGAAAAGCGTAATTTTGCGAGCGAAATCAGAGTGAAAATCCTTGCCAAATGGTGGGATTTGCCACCAACAGTCGG
Source organism: Sphingomonas sp. (assembly GCA_019247755.1). Taxonomy (GTDB): domain Bacteria; phylum Pseudomonadota; class Alphaproteobacteria; order Sphingomonadales; family Sphingomonadaceae; genus Sphingomicrobium. Next base: position 4,300 of record JAFBAM010000272.1, on the reverse strand, counting down.
CGCGAACCATGGAGCGGGCAGACCAGTTCATCGGCCAGAGCCTGGCCTTCCTCGACGCGGTCGAGCGGGCGAGCCGTGCGGCGCCGCTTAACCGACCCGTGCTCGTCATCGGCGAGCGGGGCACCGGCAAGGAACTGATCGCCGAACGTCTTCATCACCTGTCGTCGCGCTGGGCCGGGCCGCTGATTATCATGAACTGCGCGGCACTGCCCGAGAATCTGATCGAGGCCGAGCTGTTTGGCCATGAGGCGGGGAGCTTTACCGGGGCAGCCAAGACCCGGCACGGCCGTTTCGAAGAAGCCGACGGCGGGACCTTGTTCCTCGACGAGCTTGGGACGCTTTCGATGCCGGCGCAGGACCGGCTGCTGCGCGCTGTCGAATATGGCGAGATCACGCGGATCGGCGCGTCCAAGCCCATATCGGTTGACGTCCGCATCGTCGCGGCCACCAACGAGAACCTTCCGGCGCAGGTCGACAAGGGCAAGTTCCGTGCGGACCTGCTCGATCGTCTGTCGTTCGAAGTGATCACGCTTCCGCCGCTTCGGGCCCGGCAGGGTGACGTGCCTCTGCTAGCCGAGCATTTCGGGCGGCGCATGGCGGTCGAGCTCGATTGGCCCAACTGGCCGGGCTTCACGTCACGGGCGATGCAGGAGCTCGAAGCCTATCCGTGGCATGGCAACGTACGCGAGTTGCGCAATGTGATCGAGCGCGCGGTGTATCGACACGAAGATCCGGAGCGGGCGGTTGACGAAATTGTCTTCAACCCATTCCACTCCCCGTGGGCACCGAGCGGTGCCGAGGTTGCGCCGCACGTCCCGGCGCCCGCTGCCGCGAATGAGGGTGAGGAGCTGGTCGCCCAGGTTGCGGCTGCTTCGCCGGCCGTGGCGGCGACCAATGATTTCCGAGCGGCAGTCGCCGATTACGAGCGCCAGCTCCTCGAAGAGGCGCTGCGCCGCAACCGCTTCAACCAGCGCGCCACCGCCGCCGCCCTCAACCTCAGCTACGACCAGCTGCGGCATGCGCTGAAGCGGCACAAGCTACAGGATAGCGGCGCGTAGACGCCTGGCCGCAACAATCGGCTTTTTGTCGAAAAGCCCGCGCGACTGGCTGAACTCGGTGCTATGAGAGGCTGCACAGACCGGAAAAGGAGGCTTTTATGAAGGCTTTCGCCCTTTCCACCGCAGCCGTTGCTGCCTTGGCAATCGTCGCAACATCGCCCGCAGGCGCTGCCGTACAAACGTACGGCGGGCCACTCGCCAAGGTTTGCTACGATCATGCGGTTGCCGGTGACGGCCGCTCTTTCGCAATCGACGGGTGCACCCGTGCGATCGAGGAGGAGGCTCTGCCTGCGCCGGACATGGCTGCGACCTACGTCAACCGGGGGATCGTCTACATGAGCGCCGGCCGTTACGCGCTGGCCGATGCCGACTTTGACGCTGCGTTGAAGCTCAACGCTAACCTTCCCGACGGTTGGCTCAACAAGGGCTTCCTGCGCATCCGGCAGGGTAATGGCCGCGAGGCTTTACCGCTGATCCAGAAGGGCATCGAGGCTGGCCCCGGCAACCAAGCGCTTGCGATTTTCGCGCGCGGCGTTGCGCACGAGCAGATGGGCGACTTTCAGTCGGCCTATGCGGATCTCTCACGGGCCCGGGAGCTACAGCCCCGCTGGTCGCTGCCGAGGGAGTATCTGGCGAGTTACCAGGTCAGTCGCTGAGGTGACTGTCCGCCCCCTAGTGGGCGTTGGTCATCGCCAGGAGCATCGGGATCGACAGCAGGACATTGAGCCGTGAGGCGATACCCGCGGTCGCGGCCGCCTTGGCCTTGGCCGCATCGTCAGCAGTGACGATCCCCAACACCTTCTTCTGGTTCGGCCAAATGATGAACCAGACGTTGAACGCCATGATCAGCGCAAGGTACATGCCGATGCCAATCAGGCGGGCAGACGGGTCCAGCGTCAGCGCTTCCTTGAGTTCCCCATAAGACCAGGCGAGCAGCAGCCCCGTCAGCACGGTGAAGGCCGCACCCCAGCGGAAATAGAACAATGCCTTGGGCGCGATGTACTTCGAGACACCGGGCTTCAGCTCGGCCGGGATCGTCGGCATCGTCGGCGTCTGCACGAAGTTGAAATAATAGAGCAGCCCGATCCAGGTGATGCCGAAGAAGACGTGCAGCCACTGCAGCACGCCATTCACCAGATCGCCGGTGGGCGAGCGGTAACCCGAGTCCGGAAAGACCGCGATCAACACCGCGACTGCGAGTCCGACGATCAAAACCAACGGTAGATTGGCGAAGAACTTTGCCATCTGTTTCCCCCTTCTGATTTGCCGATGCTCCCCCGCATTGGCTGCGCTTCGGCGCAAAAGTTCGTTTCGTTGTCGTTTCTAGGGTTGAAAAAGCCGCTCACGCAAGCATCTGGAACACTTACGGGCGGGGGCTCGAACCGGGAGAATATCCGCTTCGGCGGCGTTTTCTCGATTGTATCAAGGAGTTGCCCCAGAAATGCCCTTCCAGCTTCCCGAACTGCCATTCGCCAAGGATGCGCTGGCTCCGGTGATGTCGGCCGAGACTCTCGAGTTCCACCACGGCAAGCATCACAAGGCCTATGTCACCAAGACCAATGAGCTGATCGATGCCGACCAGAACCTTTCTGGCGCGTCGCTGCTGCAGGTCGTCAGACGAGCCAGGGAGGCCGGAAATAATAAGCTGTTCAACAACAGTGCGCAGCTGTGGAATCACAGCTTCTTTTGGCAGTGCCTCGCGCCGTCGCAGGGTCAGAAGCCTGACGGCAAGCTCGCGAAGCTGATCGAGGATGCGTTCGGCAACGCCGATGCGTTGATCCAGAAGCTGCAGGAGGAGGCGGTCAACCATTTCTCCAACGGCTGGGCGTGGTTGGTGCTCGATCGTGGCAGCCTGCGTGTGACGTCACTCCACGACGCGGACACCCCGATCGTACACGAAGGGATGGTGCCGCTGTTCACGCTCGATGTGTGGGAGCACGCTTATTACATCGACTATCGCAACGAACGGCCGCGCTTCGCCTCGAGCGTGCTGTCGAACATCGTCAACTGGGATTTCGTCGCCCAGAACCTCGATGGTCAGGGGTTCGAGCGCGCCAATCAGCAGGGTGCCGAAACGCCCGAGCTCACTGCTTAAGCCGGTAGCCCGTCCGGAACATCCAGGCGATGACGCTAAGACAGAGCGCGTTGAGGGCGAAGGCCATTAGCGCGCTCGACCAGACGGGGACGTCGTGCACCGAGTAGAAGCTCCACCGGAAGCCGCTGATGAGGTGGACGATGGGGTTGAAGAGGGTGAGTGACCGGAAGGGTTCGTGGAGGGCCTTTACCGAGTAGAACGCGCCGCCGAGGAAGGTGAGCGGGGTGATGATCAGCATCGGAATGATCTGAAGCTGCTCGAAATTCTGCGCCCAAACGCCGATTGCGAAGCCGAACAGGCAGAAACCGCTGGTGATCGTGACCAGGAACAGGATCATCGCGAGCGGATGATCGACGCGCACCGGCACGAACAGCGCTGCGGTGGCGAGCGTCACCAGAGCGAGGATGACGGATTTGGTGACCGCCGCGCCGACATAGGCGAGCACGGCCTCGAAGCTCGAGATCGGCGCTGAGAGCAGTTCGTAGATCGTGCCCGTAAACTTCGGAAAATAAATGCCGAAGCTGGCGTTGAAGATCGACTGCATGAAGACGCTAAGCAAGGTGAGGCCCGGTACGATGAAGGCCCCGAAGCTGATGCCGTCCATGCTCGTCACCCGGGAGCCGAGGGCCGAGCCGAACACGACGAAATAGAGCGCGGTGGTGATCACCGGCGTGATCAGGCTCTGCCAAAGCGTCCGCTTCCAGCGGGCCATTTCGAAGCGGTAGATGGCGGCGATGCCGTGGCTGTTCATGCGCCAACCTTTTCTGATCGGGGCTTGTGGACGAGCTCCACGAAAATGTCCTCGAGGCTCGACTGGTGGGTGGAGAGGTCCTTGTAGGCTATGCCGAGGTCGCCGAGGCGGCGCATCAGCGAAGCGATCCCGGTGCGCTCGGCATGGCTGTCGAACTCGTAGCAGAGGACGTGGCCGTCATCCTCGAGGCGCAGGGTCCATTCGGAAAGATCGGTCGGCAAGGCCGCCAGCGGCTCGGCCAGCATGATATCGAGCGTCTTCTTGCCCATGCGCGCCATCAGCGCCTTCTTTTCGTCGACTGCGATCAGCTCGCCCTTGCTGATCACGCCGACACGGTCGGCCATTTCCTCGGCCTCTTCGATGTAATGCGTGGTGAGGATGATGGTCGTGCCGTCG
>JAFBAM010000171.1 GCA_019247755.1 Sphingomonas sp. | reverse complement strand
CGCGCAAGCCCAAGGCCAGTCCCGGAGCGTGATCCTGAGCGAAGAAGAGGCCCAGGAAGAGCGCGACGACGGCGCGCCAATCGAGGTTCTCGAACAATATTTCGAGGCACGCGGCTGGGCGTGCGAGCGTACCGCTGAGGGCGAGATCGTTGCTTCGGCTACCGGGAGCTGGGCGCAATATGAGCTTCGCGGCGTCTGGCGGCCCGAAGACCAGGTGCTGCAGTTCCTCGCCTTTCCCGACATCAAGGTCGGGCCGGAGAAAAGGACCGCCATCTTCGAGGCGTTAAGCCTCATCAATGAGCAATTGTGGCTCGGTCACTTCGAGATGTGGTCGGGATCCGGCCTTGTCGTGTTCCGCCATTCCACCATCCTCGATGCGCGCGAAGGTGAGGGGCTGAGCCTTGAGCAGGCGGAGGCAATCGCCGAAGCGGCGGTCGAAGAGTGCGAGCGCTTCTACCCTGTCTTCCAGTTCGTACTGTGGGGCGGCAAATCGCCGGGCGAAGCAATCGCCGCGGCACTGATCGATACGCATGGAGAAGCATGAGCGGGACACTGCAATTACCGGCGCCGACCTGGTTCATCGGGTGCGGTAATCTTGGCGGCGCCATCGTCGACGGTTGGCGTGCTGGGGGAATGGACCTCGGTCCTGTCACCGTCATCCGACCTAGCGGCAAGCAGGTCGAGGGCACGCGGACGGTCACCCGGCTCGCGGATGCCGGGCCGCCGCCGAAACTGGCAGTGCTCGGTTTCAAGCCGCAGAAGCTTGACGAGGTCGCGCCCGGACTGCGCCAGCATTTGAGCGCCAAGACGGTCGTCGTTTCACTGCTCGTCGGTGTCGAGGCCGCGAGCATCAGGCAGCGTTTCCCGGGCGTGCAGGCGATCGTTCGCGCACTGCCCAATATCCCCGTGGCCGTCCGACGCGGAGTCACCGGCCTTTATAGCGTGGATGCCGACCAGGGCGTCCGGCAGCTCGTCAACGACCTGTTCTCCGCTCTGGGTTTCACGATGTGGATGACCGACGAGGTGAAACTGGCCGCTGTCGGGTCGGTCGCTGGCGCCGGAACTGCCTATGTTGCGCGGTTCATCGACGCGCTCAGCAAGGCCGCGGTACAGCGTGGACTCAGCCCGGAGATCGCGGCGATCATCGCGCGTGAGACAGTGCTCGGCACCGGCTGGATGGCGGCAGGGACGGGCGAGACCATGGACTCGATAATCCGTCGCGTTGCGAGCCCAAAGGGGACGACCGAGGCCGGCTTGTCGGTGCTCGATGGCGAGGGCGCGCTCGACGACCTCATTGCCGCGACCATCAATGCGGCTGCGCTGCGCGGGGCCGAACTTGCCCGCGAAGCCAAAGCCGCTTCGCTTGCGGAGGAAACGCGGACGGCCTAGGCGCGAGCTATGGCACCTCCTTCTCATACGACTTTCGACGACCGCGACGGCTGGATCTGGTTCGATGGTGAGATGGTGCCATGGCGCGATGCCCGCGTCCACGTCCTCACCCACGCGCTCCACTACGCCTCGTCGGTGTTCGAAGGGCAGCGCGCCTACAATGGCGAGATCTTCAAGCTCGGCGAGCATAGCGAGCGGCTGCGCAAGAGCTCGAAATTGCTCGGCTTCGACCTGCCGTGGTCGGTCGACGAGATCAACGCCGCCTGCAACGAGGTGCTGAAGGTCAACGGCTTCACCGATGCCTACATGCGACCCGTTGCGTGGCGCGGGTCGGAATCGATGGGCGTTGCGCCCGGAATCACCAAGCCGCACCTTGCGATCGCCGCGTGGGAGTGGGGCAAATATTACGATGCTCGGAAGTCCGAGAACGGCATCCGCCTCGACATCGCGCCGTGGCGGCGGCCCGCGCCCTATACGGCGCCCACCGAATCCAAGGCTTCGGGCCTGTACATGATCTGCACCCTTTCGAAGCAGCATGCGGAGCAGCGCGGCTTCGACGATGCTTTGATGTTCGACTGGCGCGGCCGGGTTGCCGAAGCGACCGGCGCGAACATCTTTTTCGTGAAAGAGGGCAGGCTGCACACGCCGACGCCCGACTGCTTCCTCGACGGGATCACCCGGCGGACGATCAAGGATCTGGCGGTGAAGCGCGGGATCGAAGTCAGCGAGCGGCCGATCTGGCCGGAAGAGCTAGAGAGCTTCGAGCAGATGTTCCTGACAGGGACCGCGGTGGAGGTTACTCCCGTGAAGTCGGCGGGCCCGTGGAACTTCGAGGTCGGCGACATGACCCGCCAGCTCGCCAAGGACTATGACGACCTGGTCAACGGCCGCATTCCGAACGAGTGAAGGGGCTCCTCGTCGTCCGCCGGGGGCGCTCGGCCCACGACTCCGCAACCGCATTAGGCGACAGTTCTAGGGAATTTCGGATGGCCCACTTACAACCGGCCAGCCGTGTCTCCATCGAATTCGATCGATGAGCATGACGCGACGCGTATTGATCTCGTCAGCCGCATCCTCGCGCGGACGGCGGACATCAACAGCGTGGTAAACGATCCAGTCGCGCCCTCCTGAGTCCGTGACCACGGCATTGTGACCGGGAGCGATCCAGTTGCCGCGCTTTTCGAGGATTATGCTATGCGCCTTACCCGTCGCCTGCTCGAGCGTCACGAAAGGACCTTTGGTGCTGCGTGAGCGAGCGACCATTACCGCGTAGTTGGCCTTGGCGCCGCAGCAATTGTCGCCCGAGTAGAAGAGGTAATACCAGCCGTTTCGCCGTATCACCCAGCTACCTTCGACCAGCACGGGGAACTCGCCTTTTACCGGGTTGGGGGGAACCAGCTCCACTGGCTCACTTCCCGGCGCGAAAGACAGTCGATCGGCTGTCAGCTCTTGCACCTTGATCGCCTCGAATCCGGAACCCCAGTAAAGCAGATGCTTGCCGGTCGCGGGATCATCGAACGCCATGGGGTCGATGTTGACGAATCCGGGGCCGCATTTGAGCGGGTGCCCGATATCGGTGAATGGACCACGAGGCGAGGGGGAGACGGCAATCGCAAGGCAAAGGCCGTGGCGTTCGTCGGAGCCGTTCGGCTTGGCCGAGAAGTACATGATGTAGCGCGCACCGTCGCGAACCACGTGAGGTGCCCAGAAATCCTGCGTGCTCGTGGCCCAGCTGGGCTTGCTTGGCAGCGCGTCGCCGGAATGTTGCCAGTGAAAGAGGTCCGACGAGCGGGCCACCTGGATGTTGATCCACTTTCCCGCACGGCGGGTCTGGGTCGCGTAAGCGTAGTAATAGTTATCCGGCGCACGAATGACCGCGGGATCCGGAAAATCGGCGTCGAGCACCGGATTGGCGTAAGCAGGCCGAGCAGGAGCCCGCGCATCGGGCGCCGAGCTGCGGACGAACAGGGCAAGCGCCAACGCGCAAAGCAAGACACGTCCGGAACGCACCCGACGTCCTTATATCGTGGCGCCGCCGGTACAAAGACCTTCTCACGACCCCATCGCGCACCTATCGCCAGTCTATGATCGAACTCGACTCGCCGACCTTTACCGTCGATGCCGCGGACGAGGGCGAAGGTGTTCAAATCAATGTCATTTGTTTGGACGGGCGCTCAAGCCGCTATGTCCTCAGCGGCCGGGAGTCGCAGCATTATTTCGAATTCTTCCGCGACCTTCATCGCGACTTCGGAACGCGACTTCCCCACTTTTTTGCGGAGCCCCGCGCGTTCCCGGAAACGCCTGCAAGCTGGCAGCCGCTGCTGACCGAAAATGCATCGCCGCGCATCCTTGCGGGCTACGGCGATCCGGCGGTGCTGAAGGCCGACCAGGGTTACTATCTGCTCGCCACCTCGAACGACGCGGCGGACGCCTTTCCGATCCTCCATTCGGAAGACCTGCTTCGCTGGGAGCACAAGGGATTCGTCTTTCCGGAAGGCGAGCAGCCGGAATGGACGGCCAAGGGTCGTCACGTCGGGGATTTCTGGGCGCCCGAAATGACGAGGGTGGGGGATGAATATTGGGTCGCCTACACCGCCCGCCAGAAGTCGAATGCGCTGGCAATTGGTCTCGCGCGCGCCTCGAGCCCCGAGGGGCCGTTCGTCGACAATGGGGCGCCGCTGATTACCGGCGAGACAATCAACACGACGGGCGTACCCAACGGCGCGCTCAGCGGGGGTGTCATCGACAGCCACATCTTCACCGATGCGGACGGCACGAATTACCTTTTCTGGAAGGATGACCGGAACGGCATCTGGCCGAGACCGCTCGCAATGCTGCTGCGCGAGAAGCCCGAGCTGATCGACAAGATCTTCGAGCGCTCGGAAGACAGGCTTAGCGCCGCCTTTGCCGCGGCGGTGGTGCCGTGGGCCAACACGCGCCGACCGATGGAACGCTTCTTCCTGATGACGGGCATAATCGAGGCTGCGATCGAGAATTGGCAGCGGGTGAAGAAGTCGCTGATCGAGTTCGGTCTGGCCGACGCGATCCTCGATGCGATGACAACGCCGATCCGCGTCCAGCGGATCGCCCCCGACGGCCGCTCGCTCGTGGGTGAGAACAAGGTGGTGTTGACCAACGATCTCGACTGGGAGGGGCACCTCATCGAGGGCCCGTTCTGTACGCTGCAGAATGGACGCTACTGGCTCTTCTACGCGGGCAATGACTTTGGAACGCCATCCTACGGGATCGGAGTCGCAGTCGCCGACAATCTGTTTGGGCCTTATCGCAAGCAGGGTGAGCCGCTGCTGAAATCCACCAGGAGCTGGACTGCGCCCGGCCACGCCTCGGTCGCGCCGGGGCTCGACGGCAATCCACAGCTCTTCTTCCACGCTTTCCACCCTGGCAGCGGGGGGTACAATGCGTTCCGGGCACTACTGACCACGAGGCTTCGCTTCGTCGAAGACAGCGTCGAGTTGGCTTAAGCTGCCCTCGATAAGGATAAAGGTCATGCGTATTGCCCGTTCGATTACAGGCTTTGCCATAGCTGCTCTGTCGGCGGTCGGCTCAGGCGCGAGCACACCTTCGTTCGTGCCGGTTCTACAGGAGAATTTTCCCGACCCCTTCGTCCTCTCGCACGGCGCCGAGTTCATCGCTTATTCGACCAACGACGGCCCGAACGTTCCAGTGGCCACATCGCGCGACCTCGTGCATTGGAGCTTCGCCACGGATGCCAGCGGAAACAAGTTGGACGCGCTTCCGCGGCTGGGAAGCTGGGCGAAGGGCGGTTTCACCTGGGCACCTGAAGTGCTGCAGCTCGGCAACCGCTACCTGCTTTATTACACCGCCAGCGATCGCCGAAAGAACGCCCAGTGCGTCGGCGTGGCCGTGGCGGCCGATCCACAGGGCCCGTTCGTCGATTCTTCGCCCGAACCGCTAGTCTGTCAGACGAAGCTTGGGGGGACAATCGACGCCGACGCTTTTCGCGATAGCGACGGGAAGCTCTACCTCTATTTCAAGAACGACGGAAACCGCGTCCACCAGCGAACCTGGCTGTGGGGGCAGCGGCTCAGCGAAGACGGACTTTCCGCAGTCGGCGAGCCGGTGGAGTTGCTTGGCGACAAGGAGCGATGGAAGGACGCCGTGATCGAGGCTCCCACCATGGTCCGCGGGCCTTCGGGTTATACGCTCTTCTATTCCGCCGGCTTCTTCGGCTGGAACCCGGAGGAGGGTGGGCTTTCACCCTATGCGATGGGTTACGCGACCTGCTTGACGCCGCTCGGTCAATGCAAGGATTCTCCCGACAATCCTATCCTGCACAGCTTCAAGGATCGGGATGCGGGCTGTCTCAGCGGGCCTGGGCATCAGAGCGTGTTCGAGGCGCGCGGGCGCATGTTCATCAGTTTCCACGCCTGGGCCGCTACGCCCTATTGCCGCAAGGAGGGCGACAAGCGGGTTCTCTATATCGCGCCCCTGTTATGGAAGGACGGCAAGCCGATGCTGGGCCCAAGTCTGCGAGCGCAACCGGGCAGCTAGACGCCGGCGCAGGCCCGACGGATGTACTCGGCGTGGAGCGGCATGTGCTCCGCCATTTGCCGGTAGCTGAGATGCATCTTGTCGAGAGTGTCGGCGGCCACGGCGGGATCGATGGTCATGACCATCGGGTCCTGATCTTCGGGCACTATTCCCTGCCCCAATAGGATCGCGACCCAACTGGCCGGGCCGAAGAGCTCCTGGCCGTCACGAAAGATCCGCCCCTTCGAACGCCATAGCTCGAGCTTGCCGGCGAGCTTTTCGGGGAGGTCCATCGTCCGGCAGTAGTTCCAGAACTCGGAGTCGTCGCGACGCGTGGCCTTGTAATGGAGGATTATGAAGTCGCGCACATCCTCGAAGACGTCCTGCACCTGTCGATTATACTCGTCGCGCTCCGCGGGGTTGAAGCGGCGGTCCGGGAACAGCGCCAGCAGCTTCATGATCCCACTTTGAACGAGATGGATGCTAGTCGACTCAAGCGGTTCGACGAAGCCAGTGGAAAGCCCGAGCGAAACAACATTTGCATTCCAGGCGAGTTTGCGGCGGCCCGCGGTGAATGAGAGGTGTCGGGGCGAGGCGATGGGTTCGCCCTCCAAATTGGACAATAGAAGAAGTTCGGCATCTTCGCGCTCTAGATGCGCGCTCGAATAGACGAGGCCGTTGCCCATTCGATGCTGAAGCGGAATACGCCACTGCCACCCGGCGCGTCGGGCGATCGACCGGGTGAAGGGGTCAGGAGGACCCGGAAGAGCGCAGGGCACGGCTGCCGCACGGTCGCAAGGCAGCCAGCGACTCCAGTCCTCATAGCCGCTGGCGAGAGCGCCTTCGATCAGAAGCCCCCGGAACCCCGAGCAATCGATGAACAATTCGCCTTCGACCCGGCGCCCATCCGCGAGCGTAACGCTTTGGACATGTCCGCTTTCGCCGTCCTGAAGCACGTCGACGATCCTGCCTTCGGACCGTTGCACGCCTTTGCCCTCCGCATGTTTCCGGAGGAAAGCGGCGTAGAGGCCGGCATCGAAATGGAAGGCGTAAACGAGCTGCGATAGGGGTAATCGTGCTCCCGCAGCGGGCCGCGCGAAGCGTCCAAGCGACGCGGCCACGGCGCTCATCGACCATTCGCGGATGTCCGGCAACGAGCGGCGTCTGCTCTCCCGCAAGTAGAATTGGTGGAACGGGATGCTGTTGATGTCAGCGCCGTGCGAACCAAAAGGGTGGAAGTAGCGATCGCCAATCGCTCCCCAATCCACGAACTCGATGCCGAGCTTGAACGTGCCCTTCGTGGCTGCAACGAACTCGTCTTCGTTGATACCCAGCATTTGATTGAAGGTGAGTAATGGCGGGATCGTCGCTTCGCCGACACCGACGGTTCCGATCTCGTCGGACTCGATCAGTTCGATGTCGATCGAACCCCTCGGAACGCAGGTCGATAAAGCCGCGGCAGCCATCCAGCCCGCGGTGCCGCCACCCACGACGACCACCTTGCGGATCGCGTGCTCACTCATGCAGCCATCCTGCACGCGATCGCTGCCCAGGCAAGCCCGGAGACGGTCCGGTGCGTACCGCTCCAGAGTCTCCTAGCCGCGTTCGGGGACTGCCACGGGCGGCGGGGGAGGCGCTGGCGGGGGAGCCGGTGGCTCGACCGTAGCCGGAGGCGGTGGAGGAGGTGGCGGCGGTGCTGGAGGTGAGGGTGCCGCGTGTCCTTCGCCACC